>NZ_JASCPT010000146.1:0-11601 GCF_029959775.1 Pseudomonas sp. PS01270
AGCAGGCTCGCTCCCACTGGGGTTTGCATTTCGAAGGGGGGAGCGAGCCTGCTCGCGAAGGGGCCGGCATCATCTCCGCAAATCCTTCAGACCAAAGCGAGCCCCACCAACACCCCCATCTCCAGCAATTCCAGCAACGCCCCCGCCGTATCCCCGGTAGCCCCGCCCAACCGCCGCATCATCAATCGCCGCAGCAAGACAAACCCGACCAGCGAAATCAGCACCACGCCGAAACCGGCGATAAACACGCAGCCCAAGGCACTCCACCCCAGCACCCACCACCCCGCTCTGCGCGGCAGATGATCGGCCAGCGCCTGACCCAAGCCACCCGCACGCACATACGGCGTAGTCAGAAACAACCCCAACAGCGCCGCTCGCCCGAGCACCGGCACGATGATCAGCGCCAGGGTATGCCCTTGTTCGATCAGTGCCAGCAGCGCGGCAAATTTGAGCAACAGGACCAGCACCAGCGTGACCACCGCAATCGGCCCGCTGCGCGGATCTTTCATGATCGTCAGCGTGCGCTCGCGATCACCAAAACCGCCGAGCCAGGCATCGGCGCTGTCGGCCAGGCCATCGAGATGCAGCGCGCCGCTGAGCAATACCCACACGGTCAGCAACAGCGCCGCATGCAGCAACAACGGCGCGCCGGCCAACGACAGATTCAACGCGAAGAGGATCAGCCCGAACAGCAATCCCACCAGCGGATAAAACAGCAGCGAACGGCCGAGCTGTTGCGGCTCGGGCATGCCCGGGAGGCGAATCGGCAGGCTGCTGAGAAACTGCAAGGCGATCCACAGCGGTAACATCTCAGTGACCTTCCTTGAGCGCGCCGTCCGCCGCGACCGTTAGCGCAAACAGCGCGCCGTGGCCGACCTCGACATTGAGCAACTGTTCACGTGGCAGCTCTCGTGCCTGCGCCAGCAACAAACGCATCACGCCGCCGTGGCTGACCAGCAGAATCCGTTCGCCGGCGTAAGCCGCATGCAATCGCGCAACCGCCGCCAACACCCGCGCGGAAAACGCGCTGACCGGCTCTCCCTGCGGTGGCGTGAAGCCATAGGGATCAGCCCAGAACAGCCCCAGCGCTTCGGCGTCCGTCTCCATCAATGCCGCCGCGCTCTGCCCATCCCAAGCGCCGAAATGCAGTTCCTGCAGATCCTTGTCCAGATGCACGGACAGGTTCAGTTGCTCGCCGAGTTCAGCAGCGAAGCGCGCGCAGCGCTGCAATGGCGAACTGACGATACGATCCCACGGCCCGCCGTCGACCACCGCCGCACGCATCTGCGTCCAGCCGTTTGCGGTCAGAGCATCGTCGAGGCTGCCGCGCAAGCCGCCGCCGAGTTCCGTTTCGCCATGGCGCAGCAGATCCAGACGCAGACTCATGCCGGGCGATCCGCGACAGCCGCTTCGGCGAACGTCGCCATTTGCCCGTGCAGGTCACAGGCCAGACGCAACAACGGCACCGCCAACGCTGCGCCACTGCCCTCGCCCAGACGCAAACCGAGCTCGAGCAGCGGTTCGGCGCTCAGGGTTTCCAGCACATGACGATGGCCCGGCTCGGCACCGCGATGGCCGAACAACAGCCACTGGCGACAGGCGGGATTCAAGCGCACCGCGACCAGCGCCGCGACCGTGCAGATAAAGCCGTCAACCAGCACCGCGATGCCTTCCTGCGCGCAGGCCAGATAGGCACCAACCAACGCGGCAATCTCGAACCCGCCGAGATTGAACAACGTCTGCAAGGCATCGCCACGCTGTGCGGCATGCAGCGCCAGAGCGCGTTCGATGACGTGCGCCTTGTGGCTGACGCCAGCGGCATTCAGCCCGGTGCCGGGACCGGTCAGGTGCGCCACCGGGCAATCGAGCAAGGCGCAGGCCAGCGCACTGGCCGCCGTGGTGTTGCCGATGCCCATCTCGCCGCCGATGAACAACTGGGTGCCGGCTGCTTTCGCGCGCGACACGCTTTCGCGACCCGCCTGCAAGGCCGACTCGCCCTGCGCCTGAGTCATCGCTGCGCCCTGGACGAAATTCGCCGTTCCCGCGCCAATGTTCAGATGGCGCACGCCGGGCAGATTCAGCGCCGGATTCACCGTGCCCAGATCGACCACTTCCAGCTGCGCGCCGAGCTGACGCGCCAGCACGCTGATCGCCGCGCCACCGCTGACAAAGTTGAGCAGCATCTGCCCGGTGACTTCCTGCGGATAAGCCGATACGCCTTCGGCTACCACACCATGGTCGCCAGCGAAAATCGCGATCCAGACTTGATCCAGCGTTGGCTTGAGCTGACCTTGCAGACCGGCCAGTTGCACGGCAACCGATTCAAGGCGCCCCAGCGAACCGGCCGGTTTGGTCAGTTGCTGCTGGCGCTCGGTCGCTTGCGCGATGACGTCCGAGTTCACGGTTTTGCACGGGTTCAGCCACCAGGTCGGGCTCATAACGCAGGTCCTTTCAAAGTCATGGGCAGGCCGGCAACGGTCAGAACAACTCGCTGACAACGCTCGGCCAGAGCTTGATGCAGCCAACCGGCTTCATCGACATAGCGGCGAGTCAATTCGCCCAGCGGCACGACACCCATTCCGGTCTCGTTGCTGACAAAAATGATTTCACCCGGCAACGACGCCAGGCAGTCGAGCAGCGCTTCACGCTCGGCGGCGAGACGTTCGGCGTCGTCGAGCATCAGCAGATTGGTCAGCCACAGGGTCAGGCAATCGACCAGCAGGCAGCGCTCGGCGCCGGCGGATTCGCGCAGCACGCGGGCCAGTTCCAGTGGCTCTTCGATCAACGCCCATTCGACCGGGCGACGTGCGCGATGATGGGCGACGCGTTGATTCATTTCGCCGTCCAGCGGTTGGCTGGTGGCGATGTAGGTGACCGCCAGATGGCTGTCGCTGGCGAGCTTTTCCGCCAGACGACTCTTGCCGGAGCGGGCGCCGCCGAGGATCAGTTGGAGCATGGGTTCATCCAAAAATGTGTGGTGAGACAACCGCCCCCTTCGCGAGCAGGCTCGCTCCCACCGTTGATCGCATTTCCCTGTGGGAGCGAGCCTGCTCGCGAAGAGGCCAGTCCAGACAACTCAAATCCCGCAGAGCTGACGCAACAGCCCGGTGTCGAGATGCTTCTCCACCAGATCCGCCAGCCGTTCGATATCGCGTTCGCGCAAGCCGTGGTAATCGACTTCCTGCACATCACTCAACCCGGCCCAGCGCAACAACGCCGCGCTCGCCTCGGGGGATTCGAACAAGCCGTGCAGATAGGTGCCGAACACCTGGCCATCGGCACTCTGCGCACCATCGCATCGACCGTCGTCCAGATGCACCGCCGGGTTTTCCAGTGCCGGTCCGCTGGTCACGCCAGCATGGATTTCATAACCGCTGACTGCGGCGTTTTCCAGTGCCAGCCGCCCGCGCACGTTGCGCAGTTGCTTGTCGGCTTCGAGCTGCGTTTCGAACGCCAGCAGCCCCAGACCGGCGCTGGAGCCGGCAGCGCCTTCCAGCCCGAGCGGGTCGTGCACCTGCTCGCCGAGCATCTGCAGACCGCCGCAAATCCCCAGCACCTTGCCGCCGTAGCGCAGATGCCGATTGATTGCCGCGTCCCAGCCGTTGGCGCGCAGATAAGCCAGATCACTGCGCACGCTTTTCGAGCCCGGCAGGATGATCAGGTCGGCGGCGGGAATCGCCTGCCCCGGGCCGACAAATTGCAGATCCACCTGCGGGTGCAGACGCAGCGGGTCGAAATCGGTGTGATTGCTGATGCGCGGCAGCACCGGCACCACCACTTTCAATACCTGCTCGGCCTTGTCGGTCTGGCGTTGGTCGATGCCGTCCTCGGCCTCAAGGTGCAGGTCCATCACGTAGGGCAAGACGCCGACCACCGGTTTGCCGGTGCGCTGCTCCAGCCAGTCGAGGCCCGGTTGCAACAAGGCGATATCGCCGCGAAAGCGGTTGATGATGAAGCCTTTGACCCTCGCCTGTTCGCTCGGCGAGAGCAATTCCAGCGTGCCGACCAAATGCGCAAACACGCCGCCGCGATTGATGTCGGCGATCAGCAAAACCGGGCAATCCACCGCCTCGGCAAAGCCCATGTTGGCAATGTCGCCGGCGCGCAGATTGATCTCCGCCGGCGAACCGGCGCCTTCGACCATTACCAACGAGTACGCAGCGCTGAGTCGCTCGTGCGAGGCGAGCACCGCTTGCATCGCGATGGCCTTGTAATCGTGATAGGCAACGGCGTTCATCGTCGTCACCGCGCGGCCGTGAATGATCACTTGCGCGCCGGTGTCGCTGTTGGGTTTGAGCAGCACCGGGTTCATGTCTGTGTGCGGTTCGAGAAAGGCCGCTTGCGCCTGCACTGCCTGCGCGCGGCCGATCTCGCCGCCGTCAGCGGTGACTGCGCTGTTGAGCGCCATGTTCTGCGGTTTGAACGGCACCACCGCCACGCCCTGGCGGGTGGCCCAGCGGCACAACGCCGTCACCAACGTGCTTTTGCCGGCATCGGACGTGGTGCCTTGCACCATCAGAGTGGTCATGGGTGGTCCTTGGCGAATGCTTGCAAAGCCTGTTCGAGACGCAGCGCTTGCGCGGCATCCGCTGGCAGGCCGAAACGCACACTGCTGTTGTGGCTGAACAGGCGCAGGAGGATGCCGCGCCGGGCGAGGAATTCGTGCAGCGCTTCGGCGTGCTCGGTGATCAGCCACTGAAACAGCGCGCAGCCGCCCTGCGGTGCAAAACCGCAACGGGTCAGCAGCGCCACCAGCCGTTCGCTCGCTTCATCGCTGCGAATCCGCTGACGGGTGTGACCCTCGGTGTCTTGCAGGCACGCCGTACCGAGTACCCGCGTCGGCCCGCTCACCGCCCACGGCCCGACCTGTTCGGCGAGCAGTTTGAGCAACTTGCGTTCGGCCAGAACGAAACCGAGGCGCACCCCGGCCAGGCCGAAAAACTTGCCGAACGAACGCAACACCACCAGCCCGACCTGATGCGCATAGGGCGCCAGGCTCAGTTGCGGTGTGTTGTCCATGAATGCTTCGTCGACCACCAGCCAGCCGCCGCGTTGCGCCAGCCGCGCATGCCAGTCGAGCAGGCGTGCCGGGGTCAGGCTGAGGCCGGTCGGATTGTTCGGATTGACCACCACCAATACATCAAGGCTGTCGAGAAAGAACTCGACTTCCTGCTCGAGCACTTCACGGACGATGTAACCGCTGCGCCGCCAGGCTTCGGCATGCTCGGCATAGCACGGCGACAACACGCCGACCTTGCCGGCCCGGCGCAGACGCGGCAGCAACTGGATGGCCATTTGCGAGCCGGCCACCGGCAACACCTGCGCGGCGCCGTAGTAATCGCAGGCGGCCTGTTCCAGACCGTCGTCGGTTTCCGGCAAGCGCGCCCAGGCGCGCAGCGGGATCTCCGGGATCGGGAACTGCCACGGCGCGAGGCCGCTGGACAGGTCGAGCCAGTCGGCTTCGGCAATCCCGTAATCGAGTGCAGCCTTGCGCAACCGGCCACCGTGCTCAAGCATAAAATTCCGCCCCCAGGCAAAGCATCAGCAGCCATAACCATACGCCGCGCTGGACCAATCGCCAGCCACGGTCAATGGAATCGGCATCCGCCGGCGCACCTTCGCCCAGTTGTGGGCGCTCATGCAGTTCGCCGTGATAGATCGCCGGTCCACCTAACTCGACGCCCAGCGCACCGGCACCGGCCGCCATCACCGGGCCGGCGTTAGGGCTGTCCCACTGCGACGCTTGGGTGCGCCAACACTTCAGCGCGAGGCGGGTCTTGCCGAGCAGCGCGTAGGTCAATGCCACCAGACGCGCAGGAATGTAGTTCAACACGTCGTCGATTTTCGCCGCCGCCCAGCCGAAACGTTCGAAGCGTTCGTTGCGATAACCCCACATCGCATCGAGGGTATTGCTCAAGCGATACAGAACCACGCCCGGGGCGCCGGCGACGACAAACCAGAACAGCGCAGCGAACACCGCATCGCTGCCGTTCTCCAGCACCGATTCAGTGGCGGCACGGGCCACGGCAGTGCTATCGAGTTCATCGGTCTGGCGGCTGACCAGATAACCGACACGCTTGCGCGCCTCGTCCAGATCATCGGCGCGCAACGCAGCCGCGACCGGTGCGACATGTTCGCCGAGGCTGCGCATGCCGAGGGCGCAATACAGCGCGAGAATCTCGACAATCCAGCCCACATAGGGCGCCCAGGAAAATGCTGTGGCGAGCAAGGTCAGCGGCAGCACCGCGAGCACCCACGCGGTCACACCGTGGCTGCGCCAGCCCCGGCCGCCGGCGTTGAAGCGTTGCTCGATGCGCCCGGCAAAATTGCCGAACGCCACCAGCGGATGCCAGCGTTTCGGTTCACCGAGCAGCGCATCCAGCGCTACTGCGGCGACACTCAGCAACGCCACACTCATTGACTCACTCCCCAATAATTTTCGTACAGCAACTCGTTGAGCGGCCGCGCCTGCGCCCAGCCTTCAAGTACCAGCATCGGCGCCGGATAGAATTCCTTGACCGGGCCGAGACACAACACCGCCAGCGGCTTGGCACCGGCCGGCAACTTGAGCAAATCCGCCAAGGCTTGCGGTTCGAACAACGAGACCCAGCCCATGCCCAGGCCTTCGGCACGGGAGGCCAGCCACAGATTCTGGATCGCGCAGGACAGCGAGGCCATGTCCATTTCCGGCAACGTGCGCCGACCGAAGATGTGTTTTTCGCGATCGTCCATCAGCGCTGCGACCAACACTTCGGCGCAATCGTTGATGCCTTCGACCTTGAGCTGCATGAACTCATCGCTGCGCTCGCCAAGGGCCTCGGCGGTGCGGATGCGTTCTTCTTCCACCAGATCGCGGATCTGCCCGCGCAGAGCGCGATCGCTGATACGGATGAAGCGCCAGGGCTGCATCAGGCCGACGCTCGGCGCTTGATGAGCGGCTTCGAGCAGACGACGCAGCAGTTGCGGCTCGACGCTGCCGCCGGTGAAGTGGCGCATGTCGCGGCGTTCGGCGATGGCCTTGTAGACCGCTGCGCGCTCGGCTTCGGAGAATGTGTTGTCGGTCATGGCCCCATCGCTGGCAAGCCAGCTCCCACAGGAGATCGCATTTCTTCAGGAAGCTCACCATTCACTGTGGGAGCGAGCTTGCTCGCGAAGCCGGCCTCACGATCTGGCGCAAACAATGCCGCAATCGCAGTCGGATTCGATGGGAAATAAAAGTGCACGTACGACGCCGTCATCCGCCCCTCGCGATAAACCGCCTCAGCGCCGCGCCCGCCATTGGGACTCAGCCCACGGGCAATCGGCGTCAGCTCTGTGGTGGTCAGGGAATGATGATAGGTATGCCCACGCAACTCCCCTTCCGGCAATTCAACCGCCTGCAACGCCAGCGCCGCCAGACGCTTCTGCATCACCGCCTCGCCCTTGAGCAAACCGACCAGCTCAGCACGGGTGCCTTCCACGTCAGTCAGAGAATCAAGCAGATAAAGCATGCCGCCACATTCAGCGAGCAACGGCTTGCCCGCCGCATGGTGCGCGCGGATCGCCGCCAGCATTGAAGCGTTTTGCGCCAGCGCGACGTGATGCAACTCTGGATAGCCGCCCGGCAGATACAGGCTGTCCGCCTCGGGCAATTGCGTGTCGCGGATCGGCGAGAAGAAGCGCAATTCGGCGCCCATCGCCCGCAGCAGATCGAGACTGGCGCCATAGGTGAAGGCAAAGGCTTCATCGCGGGCAACGGCGATGCGCACACCTTTTAATAGAGGCTCGGCGGCGATGACGTCAGGCGCGGCGAATTCAACGGCCGGTGGCAGCGCGACCTCGCAACTGCTGGCCAGCGCATCGGCGGCCGCGTCGAGGCGCAGATCCAGATCATTCAATTCGCTGGCCTGAACCAGGCCGAGGTGGCGGCTCGGCAATTCGATACCGGTTTCGCGGGACAGCGCACCGTACCAGCGCAGACCTTCGGTGAGGCTGCCTTCGAGCAATTGCGCATGGCGCAAGGTGCCGACGCGGTTGGCCAGCACGCCAGCGAACGGCAAGTCCGGCTGATACTTGGCCAGGCCCAGCGCCAAGGCGCCAAAGGTCTGCGCCATGGCGGTGCCGTCGATCACGCCGAGCACCGGCACACCGAAGTGGCGCGCCAGATCAGCGCTGGACGGCGTGCCGTCGAACAGGCCCATCACGCCCTCGATCAGAATCAGGTCGGCTTCGGCGGCGGCTTCCCACAACAGCCGGCGACTTTCCTGCTCGCCGACCATCCACATGTCCAGTTGATACACCGGCGCACCGCTGGCGCGCTCGAGGATCATCGGGTCGAGAAAGTCCGGGCCGCATTTGAACACGCGCACCTTGCGCCCTTGGTTGCGATGCAGACGGGCAAGTGCGGCGGTGACGGTGGTCTTGCCCTGACCGGAGGCCGGCGCGGCGATCAACACCGCCGGGCAGTGACGTGGTTGCTTCAAAGTTCGACGCCTTTCTGCGCTTTGATCCCGGCCTGGAAGGCGTGCTTGAGCATGCCCATTTCGGTGACCGTGTCGCCCATCTCGATCATTTCCGGCTTGGCGCCGCGACCGGTGACCACCACGTGCTGCATCGGCGGGCGCGCTTGCAAATCGCTGAGCACCTGATCGAGATCGAGGTAGCCGTGCTTGAGGGCGATGTTCAATTCATCGAGCACCACCAGACCGATCGAAGGGTCGCGCAACAATTCGCGTGAGACTTCCCAAGCGGCGGTCGCAGCGGCGATGTCGCGCTGACGATCCTGGGTTTCCCAGGTAAAGCCTTCACCCATGACGTGGAAACGCACTTGCTCGGGGAAGCGGCGGAAAAACAATTCTTCGCCGGTGCTGTTGCGGCCCTTGATGAACTGCACCACGCCGCACTGCATGCCGTGGCCCATCGCGCGGGCGAGCATGCCGAACGCCGAGCTGCTCTTGCCTTTGCCATTGCCGGTCAGCACCAGCACCAGGCCACATTCGTCGGGCGAGCTGGCGATGCGTTCGTCGATCACGGCCTTCTTGCGCTGCATGCGCGCCAGATGGCGTTCGTCACGCTCGGGGGAATCAGTCATGGGGGGAGCTCTCCGTTGAGGCTGGATAACGGCGGGCAGGCACAAGAATAGACGGCAAAAAGCCTGGCATCCCCCACCGTGATGCCGCTGAGATGGATCAGGCCGGTCTCCGGGCTCATGAGCGGCGTTTCGCCGGACTGCGCGCCTTCCCGCTTCTTTCGAGGCAGTGGCTCAAGGCGCAGTTTTCACTCATTTACCGTTGCGGGGGCAGCGCCGGGATCGTCGTGGCTTCGCTTGAAGACCACCCTCACCGGCTTCCCTGTTTCACTCTGTCGACGCGGGGCCACAGAGCACCTGAAACAAGCGGCGAAGGTTAGAGGGTTGGGGGTGGAGCGTCAATTGAAGAGGCGCTTTGCGCGCGAATAACTGCCGCTGATCCATTGTGCAGCGGCAATCTTGTGCCAGACTGCGACAAGTGATATCAAAGAGCCATGCTTTTTTCGAAAGCCCACTACAACAATAAGGATGACGACGATGCAAGGCATGATCATCAGCAACCCGCGCCTGGAATTCCTGCGCCCGGTGCTGGAACGCTGGTTTGACTGTATCGATCGCTACAACACCGTACGCGGCGACAACGACACGCCATATTGGCACGACGAGAAAGCCAATCTCGGCCTGCTCGCGGCAGCGGCGTGGATGGCTGAAATGGTCACGCTGAACGACACGGCCACGCGCAAACAGAACGAAGAAGGCGAACGCAATGCTCGCGCAGATCTGCTGATTGCCGGCGCCGAAGACCGCGCGTTCATCCAGGCCACGCAACGCTGGCCACGGGTCAACAACCTCAACCTGACCCAGGCACTGCTCGACATCACCATTGATGCCAAGCGCATCAGCTACGCCAGCGATCTCAAGCTCGGCTGCCTCTTTGTTGCTCCGCAAAAACCTCAGCACAGCGCCAGCCCTGAAGAACTGCAGGACATGGTCGACGACCTGCAAAAGGAACACACCTGCGCCGTGGCCTGGTATTTCCCCTACGCCTATCGCAAATTGCACAGCGACGCGGGCAACTATCATCCGGGCATCGCCGTGCTGTTCAAGGAAGCCCGCGGTTGAGCAGTTGAACCATCGGGCCTGCGCCCTCCTCTATGTTTAGGAATGCATTCATAGGGAAGATCAGCAATGCGCAAGGCCCAACTCGCTCTTATCATCGCCGTCGCTGGCGGGCTCGCCGCCTGCGGTGAAACCTCCAGCCTGCAAGTCTCCGACGGCACCGGCCCGTCACCGAAACTGCCCGAACCGAACAAGACGCTGATCCCGACAGTCAACATCGCCCCGGCGGTGGGCTGGCCGGACGGCGCGAAACCGACCGCAGCGGCCGGCACCCAGGTCGCCGCGTTTGCCGAAGGCCTCGATCACCCGCGCTGGCTCTACGTGCTGCCCAACGGCGATGTGCTGGTGGCGGAAACCAATGCGCCGCCCAAGCCCGATGACAGCAAAGGCATTCGTGGCTGGGTGATGAAGAAAGTCATGGGCAAGGCCGGCGCCGGCGTGCCCAGCCCGAACCGCATCACCCTGCTGCGTGATGCCGACCACGATGGCGTCGCGGAAACCCGCACGGTGTTCCTGCAGAACCTCAACTCGCCATTTGGCATGACGCTGGTTGGCAACGATTTGTACGTAGCCGACACCGACCGCCTGCTGCGCTTCAACTACGAGCCGGGCGCCACCGAGATCAAGACCCAACCGATCAAAGTCGTCGACTTGCCCGGCGGCACGCTGAATCACCACTGGACCAAAAACGTCATCGCCAGCAAGGACGGCAACAAGCTCTACGTCACCGTCGGCTCGAACAGTAACGTCGGCGAAAACGGTCTGGATCAGGAAGAAGGCCGCGCGGCGATCTGGGAAGTGGATCGTGCGACCGGCAATCACCGGATCTTCGCCTCGGGCATCCGCAACCCTAACGGCCTTGCCTGGGAACCCACCAGCGGCGCCTTGTGGACAGCGGTCAACGAGCGTGACGAAATCGGCAGCGATCTGGTGCCGGACTACATCACCTCGGTCAAGGACGGCGGCTTCTATGGCTGGCCGTTCAGCTACTACGGGCAACACGTCGATGTGCGGGTCAAACCGCAGAATCCTGATCTGGTGGCCAAGGCCATCGCTCCGGATTACGCGGTCGGTCCGCACACCGCTTCGCTGGGCCTGACCTTCGCCGAGGGCAATCGCTTGCCGGCGCAATTCAAGGAAGGCGCATTCATTGGCCAGCACGGCTCGTGGAACCGCAAACCGCACAGTGGCTACAAGGTGATTTTCGTGCCGTTCAGTGGTGGCAAACCGACCGGGCAGCCGGTGGATGTGCTGACCGGTTTCCTCGACAAGGATGAGAACGCGCTGGGCCGCCCAGTTGGCGTGGTGATCGATCAGCAAGGTGGCTTGCTGGTGGCGGATGATGTCGGGAACAAGGTGTGGCGCGTGTCGGCCACGAAGTGATGTTGAATGTGACTTGAAACAACTGTGGGAGCGAGCCTGCTCGCGAATGCGTAGTGTCAGCCTCCATTGAATTGGCTGATACACCGCTTTCG
>NZ_JASCPT010000147.1:0-11348 GCF_029959775.1 Pseudomonas sp. PS01270
GAACTGGCACCTGTGGCGAGGGGATTAATCCCCGCTGGGGCGCGAAGCGGCCCTGAAAAAGGCACTGCTGCGCACTCCAGCGGGGATAAATCCCCTCGCCACAAAGGCTCACTCCTACAAAGGATCTGTGTTTGGATTACGAACCGCGATAGGTCGAGAAACCGTACGGGCTCAGCAGCAGCGGGATGTGGTAGTGCTGATCAGTCTGCTTGACCTGAAAGATCACCGGAATTTCCGGGAAGAACGTCTCATGCTTGATCTTCTGGTAATACTCGCCGGTCTTGAACACCACGCGGTATTCACCGGCTTCGAATGGCTGTTTGGCCGGGAACAGTTCGGCGATCCGCCCTTGTTCGTTGGTGGTGCCTTGGGCCAGTGGCTGCCAGTTTTCGCCGACGTGTTTTTCCAGGGTGACGTTGATGCCCGGTGACGGCAGGCCGTTTTCCAGGTTGAGCACGTGCACGCTCAGCGGATTGCCGGCGGCCAGCGCCAGGCTGGAAACAGCGCTCAGGCCGAGCGCGGCGAGGGTCATGCGCAGGGTGGTCATGGTGGATCTCCTTAGTGGGAACGGGTGATGGTCAGGCCGGCTTTGTCGGCGGCGGCGCGGGCGCAGTTTTCGTCTTGCTCACCGCCGCCGGAACCGGCCACGCCCATGGCGCCGACCAGTTCGCTGCCGGCGAACAACGGAATGCCGCCGCCGAGCAAGAGCAATTCATCGAGGGTGTTGAGGTTGGCCGTTTCCGGGTTGCTGCGGGCGCGCTCGGCGAACAGCCGCGTCGGCGTCTTGGTCGACAGCGCGGTGTAGGCCTTGCGTTGGCTGGCGGCGGTGTTGTGCGGGCCGACGCCGTCACCACGCAGAGTCACCAGCAGGTTGCCGCCACGGTCGAGTACCGACACCGTGCCGGTGCAACTGCTCATCGCCTTGTCCGCCAGCCAGCGTGCGGTTTTCAGGTCGAGATCGGCGTGGCGCGGCAGTTCTGGCGTGGCGCTCGCGGCGCCGCTGAGGCCGAGGATCAGGCTGGCGACAAGGTATTTGACGGTCATGTGCAGGCTCCGAATGGGAAGGTCTGCACCTTAACCGGCGCACTTCGTCAGAACCCCGTCAGGCGGATTACAAGTTTGTAATGGGCAACGGCGGCGAACACGCCTAGCCTGTGTACCTGATCAATCGAGGTGTGCCATGCGTTTGCTGGTCGTAGAAGATGAAGCCAAAACCGCGAATTTCCTCGCCAAGGGCCTGGGCGAGTCGGGTTTCGCCGTGGACGTGGCGCTCAATGGCCTCGACGGCCGCTATTTCATCGAGCAGCAGGAATACGACCTGATCATCCTCGACGTGATGCTGCCCGGCCTCAACGGCTGGCAATTGCTCCAGCTGATTCGCCAGCGCGGCGCCACACCGGTGCTGTTTCTCACCGCCAAGGACGCCATCGAAGACCGCGTCCGTGGGCTGGAACTGGGCGCCGATGACTACCTGCTCAAACCCTTCGCCTTCGCCGAGTTGCTCGCGCGCGTGCGCACGCTACTGCGACGCGGGCCGATGCGCGAAGCCGAGTCGTACAGCATCGCCGACCTGGAAATCGACGTATTGCGCCGCCGGGTCAGTCGCGGCGGCCAGCGCATTGCCCTGACCAACAAGGAATTCGCCCTCTTGCAGCTGCTCGCCAGCCGCCAGGGCGAAGTGCTTTCGCGCACGCTGATTGCCTCGCACGTGTGGAACCTGAATTTCGACAGCGACACCAACATGGTCGAAGTCGCCGTCCGGCGTCTGCGCGCCAAGGTTGATGATCCGTACATGCCGAAACTTATCCACACCGTGCGCGGCGTCGGTTATCAACTGGAAGCGCCGGACGATGTGGAGTAAGTCGATCGCCTGGCGATTGGCGCTGGCCTTCGCCATGGTCTGCGCGCTGGTGCTGAGCGCAATCGGCGTGTTTCTCTACCGTTCGCTGGCCTCGGAATTGGCCTTTCGTGACGACATGGCTCTGCTCGGTCGCCTGGAGCAAGTACGCGCCTTGCTCGCCGACAGCGACAGCCTCGACGCCTTGCAGGCACGGCCACGGCTGTATCAAAACATGCTCGGCAATCTCGACAGTCTGTTGCTGGTGCGCCGGGCCGACGGCTCCAGCGTGATCGCGATCAACCCGCGCCAGCGTGAATTGCCGGCGCTCAATGCATTAGCGCGAGAGCAAATGCCGCAGCGCCGTGACGTGCTCACCTGGCAGGCCAGTGACGGCGCCGAGCTGGCCTTGCTGTCCGGCCACGCCCAAGGCCCCAACGGTGAAACCCTGACGGTGATCGCCGGCAAAGTGCTCAGCGAGCGCGAGCAGATGCTCGGCAGTTATCGCCTGCGTCTGTACCTGTCCGTCGGCCTCGGCGCGGTGCTCGCGTTTGCTCTGGGCCTGTTGCTGCTGCGGCGCGGCTTGCAGCCATTGCATCAGTTGAGTGAAGCGGTGCGCAGCATCGATCTGCGCAGCCTCGATCGACGCCTGCCTACCGAGGGCACGCCGAGCGAACTGCGCGAGCCGGTGCACGCGCTCAACACCATGCTGGCGCGGCTGGACGACAGCGTGCAGCGCCTGTCGCAATTCTCCGCCGACCTCGCGCACGAAATCCGCACGCCGCTGCACACCTTGCTGGCCAGCAACGGCCAGGCCCTGAACCATCCGCGCAGCACGGCCGAATATCAGGAAGTGCTGGCCTCGAACATGGAAGAGTTCGAACGGCTCAAGCGCATGGCCGAGAACCTGATGTTCCTCGCCCGCGCCGAACAGGCCGAACGTGCGCTCAATCTGCACACGCTGGACTTGCGCAACGTCGGCGACGAACTCTGCGATTACTTCGAAGCCCTGGCCGATGACCGCGACCTGCAACTGCAAAACCGCATGCACGGCGAATTGCTCGCCGACCAGCAACTGCTGCAACGTGCCCTCGGCAACCTGCTGGCCAACGCCGTACGCCACGCCGACCCCGGCACCCTGATCAGTCTGCAACGCTTCGATGAACGGGGTATGTGCTGGCTGCAAGTGCACAACCACGGCCCGGTCATCGCGCCAGAGCATCTGGGCAAACTGTTCGACCGTTTCTACCGCGTCGATCCTTCACGTGCGGAACCGGGAGATTCGGGTGGGCTGGGTTTGGCGATCGTGCAGTCGATCATGCAGTTGCATGGCGGGCAGGTGCGGGTGAGGAGTGATGTGGGGGGGACGGTGTTTGAGTTGGGGTTTGCGGGGCCGTGTTAAGACGTTAGCGATGGCTGACCATCTACGCTAAGCTCATTCATTTGCATTGTTTATGATGCATTTTAATTTTTTAGGTGGATTTTGCATTGTAAGCAATGCATTTGGGGCGGTGATGGAAAAAATTGGCGAGTTGATCAGATGCTTGCGTAAGGCCGAAAAGCTGTCCCAACAAGCTTTGGCGCAGCAATACGGCATGAGCCGCGCAACAATCTCGGGGATTGAAAACAACACGATCTCGGAAATCGGTTTGCGCAAAGTCGAAGCCATTCTTAACGGATTCGGCTACGAATTGGCCGCAATCCCCCGCGCCTCTCGACGGCCGACACTCGACACGCTGCGCAAGGTGAACTTCCATGACTGAGGCATTGGACCGCTTGCAGGTCTGCGTCGGCGGCCATGAGGTTGGAAGATTGGGGCGCGGGCACGCAGATGTCGACAGCGTGTTCAGCTATCGGGACGATGCGATTGATGAAAATGCCGTTTCGCTGACCATGCCGACACGCCTGGAAAGTTATGGTTGTGAACGCGGCATTCATCCGATATTCGAGATGAATCTTCCTGAAGGTGCGTTGCGCGATGCGTTGGTCCGGCGTTTCAGCAAAGCCGTGCGCGGCTTCGATGACTTCGCTTTACTAAGTATCGTCGGCCCGCATCAACTCGGGCGTCTTTCGATCGCGAGCGCATCGACAACTGATCGTCCACCTGAAACCTCGCTGGCTGAATTGTTGGTTCATGACGGTGCGCAAGGTTTGTTCGAGGATCTTTTGCAGACTTACGGGCAGTATTCCGGAGTTTCAGGCGTGCAGCCCAAAGTGTTGGTGCGTGACAGTGCCGCTGCAATAGACCGACTGACGCACCGAGGCTCGACTCATCTGGTCAAAGCCTTCCGTGCCGAAGAGTATCCCGAGCTGGCAACCAACGAATTTTTCTGCCTGCGCGCTGCGCAACTTTGTGGCCTCGACGTGCCGCATTTCGAACTCAGCGAGCATGGCAAATTTCTCGTCATCGAGCGTTTTGACTTGAGCGACACCGGATACCTCGGTTTCGAAGACTTTTGCGTGCTCAACGGCTGGCCGTCGAAAGCCAAATACGATGGGTCTTACGAAGGAGTCGCACGGCAGATCAAGGCGTTTGTTTCGCCCTCATTACTCAAGCACGCACTGGAAGCTTTCTTCAAGATTGTCGCTTTATCGGCGGCATTGAAAAACGGCGATGCCCACCTGAAAAACTTTGGCGTGCTCTATGAGGATTGTGGCGAGCACTCATTGGTCAGGCTGGCTCCGGCGTACGACATCATCACCACGTCGGTGTACATCAAGAGCGATAGCATGGCACTGCTGTTGGGCGGTCCGAAGGCGTGGCCCAAGCATAAAATGCTTACCAGGTTTGGTCGTACGGCCTGCAATCTGAGTGAAGCGCGTTGTAACCAGTTACTGCATATGGTCGCGCACGGTGTGCAGCAAGCGCTGGGCGAAATGGCGGAGTACATCGCAAATCATCCTGCCTTCGCGGAGGTGGGCGCTGCAATGATCGAACAATGGTCGGCCGGTCTGGCGCGCAGCCTGCGCAATAGTTGAAACTCAGCGCAACTGATCCCGAAACTGCCCCGGCGTCATCCCTGTCCAGCGCTTGAACGCGCGGCTGAAGCTGCTGGTGTCAGCGAATCCCAGCAGATAGCTGACTTCACTCAAGGAACACTGCGGGTCACGCAGGTGCAGCAGCGCGAGATTCTCGCGGCTTTCGTTGAGCAGGGTGTCGAAGCGACAGCCCTCATCCGCCAGATGCCGCTGCAGGCTGCGCAGGCTCAGGTGCAAGGCCTGGGCGATGCGTTCGGCGCTCGGTTCGCCTTCGGGCAGTTGTTCTTCAATCGCATCGCGCACCTTGCGCTCCCAGGTCAGCGGTTTGAGCTGGGCGAGGGTGCGTTTGAGTACGGCTTCGTTGTGTTCGGCCAGTTCCGGGTTGGCGTCGTCGAGGTGGCTGTCGAAGTCGCTGAGGGCGAATTCCAGGCGGTCTTCGGTGGCGCAAAAATGCACCGGCGCGCGGAAGACTTTGTGCCATTGCTGGGCGTCGCTCGGTTCGGGGCGGCGCAAGTACACCGCCAGCGGTGCGTAGTTACGGCCGAGGCGATTGCGGCAGGTGCGCACGTAGATCGCCGCGAAGGCGTCAATGGCTTCGACGGCCGGTGCCGGGTTGCCGGGCGGAATTTTCAGGCGGAATTGATAACGGTCTTCGCTGCGGCTCAGCTCCAGTTCCAGCGCATCGCTGACCACCGGGTGATAGCGCACGATGCGTTCGAACACTTCGCGCAAGCTGCCGCTGGCCACCAGTGCATAACCGAGCGCGTGGAAGGTGGTCGGGCTGACGAAACGCGACACGCGCAAGCCCAGCGCCGGGTCGCCGCTGGCTTCAACGGCGAGCGCCCATAGGCGCGTGGTACCGGACAGCGGATAGCGCGCATTGGGGTCGTCCATCAGCGCTGGGTCGAGCCCGGCCTGTTGGCACAAGGCAAGGCTGTCCAGCCCGAGCGCGTCGAGTTGTTTGCGCAAGGCGCGGGTCCAGCTGGCAAGGGAGGTCGGTTCCTTCATGCGGATTGGCGCGTCCGGTCAACAGGTTGGCGTTCTTGGCTAGCGCGGATCGAACCCCGGCAAGGCACGATGCATTCATCTTAGACCCGAGGATGGAAGCATGGACGGTACTTCTGCAAGCCCTGAACGACTGAATGCGGCGCAGCGCTCGGCACATATTCGCCAAGTGGTGCTGGCCAAAGGTGCGCAATTGCGTGAGCGCTACCCGATTCTTCAGCATCAGGATGCCCTCGGTGCGGGGATTCTGGCGTTTGCGCTGGCCGGGATGATCGCTTCGGCGGCGCTGTACATCACTGGCGATATGGCTTGGTGGGTGTGCCTGCTGCTCAACGGGTTTTTCGCCTCGCTGACCCATGAGCTGGAACACGACCTGATCCACAGCATGTACTTCCGCAAACAACGCGTGCCGCACAACCTGATGATGGGCCTGGTCTGGCTGGCGCGGCCGAGCACGATCAATCCGTGGATCCGTCGCCATCTGCACCTCAACCATCACAAGGTTTCCGGCACTGAAGCCGACATGGAAGAGCGCGCAATCACCAACGGCGAGCCGTGGGGGTTTGCCCGTCTGCTGATGGTTGGCGACAACCTGATGTCGGCCTTTATCCGCCTGATGCGCGCCAAGACCTGGGCGCACAAGTGGAGCATCGGCAAGCGCGTGCTCAAGGTCTACGCACCGCTGGCGCTGCTGCACTGGGGCGCGTGGTATGTGTTTCTCGGCTTTCACGCGGCCAATGGCATCGCGCATTTGCTCGGCTCGCCCATCGAGTGGTCGGCCACCACGCTTTCGGTGATGCAGGTGATCGATATCGCCGCCGTGGTGATCATCGGGCCCAACGTACTGCGCACTTTTTGCCTGCACTTCATCAGCTCGAACATGCATTACTACGGCGACGTCGAACCGGGCAATGTGCTGCAGCAATGCCAGGTGCTGAACCCTTGGTGGCTGTGGCCGTTGCAAGCGTTCTGCTTCAACTTCGGCAGCAGTCACGGGATTCATCATTTCGTGGTCAAGGAGCCGTTTTACATTCGTCAGATGACTGTGCCGGTGGCGCACAAGGTCATGCGCGAGATGGGTGTGCGGTTCAATGATTTCGGCACGTTTGGCCGGGCGAACCGGTTTGTGCGCAGAGATGAGGACGTGGTGTCCGGGGAGGCGGTGGAGGCCTGACAGATGCCCCTCACCCTAACCCTCTCCCAGGGGAGAGGGGACTGATCTAGCTGTTTATGCTGGATACATCGACCTGAAATTTCGAGCCGACCTCAGGTTGGAAAAGCATGAAGATCTGCTCCCTTTCCCCCTCTCCCTCAGGGAGAGGGCTGGGGTGAGGGGGGCTTTTGATCTTGGTTCAATCCGGCTGAAACGGCGAAGCACTGAGGATCACCCCGGTCTCTTCCACATACCGCTGCCAATGCCCGATCAAGTCAGTGAGTTTCTGCGGCTGACTCAACGCCAGATCATGAATCTCCCCTGGATCGCTCGCCAGATCATAAAGCTGCCAGGTCGCTGGCCCTACCGGTCCGGGAATCCACACCGCCTTCCACGAGCCCTGGCGAATCGCCCGGCGTCCGAACAATTCCCACCCTGTCACGGTGTGCTCGTCATGCACCTGCGCGGTTTCGCCGGACAGGAAGCCCAGCCACGACTTGCCGCGCAGTGGCGCCACCGCTTTGCCTTTCCACTGTTTGCCCGGATGCCGCACGCCAGCCAGATCGAGAATGGTCGGGGTGATGTCCATCACCGTGCCGAAACCATGGCTGATCTGCCCTTTGAGCGGCAGTTGCGGATAGTGCAGCAGCGCCGGCACGCGGATCCCGCCCTCGGTGGTGAAAGCCTTGAACAAGCGTGACGGCGCGGTTGCCACTTGCGCCCAGTTCGGCCCGTACCAGACATAGGAATTGGCCCGGCCGATGTTGTTGAGGCTGTTGTCGTAATGCTGGTTGAGGTAGGTCATCAGCTCCGGGCCGAACTTGGGGAACGCTTCCAGCAGCGCGCCTTCGGCCCCGTTGTCGGACATGAACAGGATAAACGTGTTGTCGAGCTGTCCCTGCTGGCGCAGGTAATCGACGACCCGGCCGATGTTCCAGTCCATGCGCTCGACCATCGCCGCGTAGACCTCCATGGCTCGTGCGGAAATCTGCTTTTGCTCATCGCTCAAGGCGTCCCACTGCGCGCTGAGCTGAATCAGCGGGTGCGGCTCGACGTCCGCGTCGATCAGGCCCAGCGCCTTGAGTTTTTCCAGGCGTTCGAGGCGCAGCACTTGCGGGCCAGCGTCGTAGCGGCCACGGTATTTCTCGACGATCTCGGCCGGTGCCTGCAGCGGCCAGTGCGGCGCGGAGAAGGGCAGGTAAGCGAAGAACGGCCGGGTCTGATCGCGTTCCTTGAGGTACTGCAGCAGCTTGTCGCCGAAGGCATCGGAGGAATAGAAATCCTTCGGCAACTCGTCAACAAACTGATCGTCCTCGATGTACAGCGCCGGGGTGGATTTCAGCAGGCCCGGCGTTTGCTCATCGTAGGTCGGCTCGAAACCATAGTGGTTGGCAGCGCCCGGCAACAGTGAAAACGAACGCTCGAAACCACGCGCATGGGGCGCCAGTTCAGCCTTCAGACCCAAGTGCCATTTGCCGCTCATCAAGGTTTGATAGCCGGCCTCGCGCAGCAGCTCGGGCAGGGCGACGACGCGGTCATTCAGGTAGCCTTCGTAACCAGGTTTGCCGATCAGTTCCGGGGTCAACGCTTCGGCCATGGTGCCGATGCCGGCGATGTGGTGATCGGTGCCGGTCAGTAGCATCGAACGCGTCGGCGAGCAGGTTGGGGCGGTGTGAAAATCGGTCAGACGCAGACCGTTGTGGGCCAGCGCATCGAGGTTCGGCGTAGCGATTTCGCCGCCGAACGCACCGATGTCGGAAAAGCCTAGGTCGTCGGCCAGAATCACTAGAAAGTTGGGACGTTGCGGCATCGCGAAACTCCTGTTCAGCAGGCAATGAACGTCAGCGGCAGATCGCGGATCTGCACCGGTGCGCTCGGTTGGTAATGGTCATCACTGGTTAGCTCGTGCAGCAGTTCTTCGCGCAACTGATGAAAGTCGTAACTGCTGCGCTGGCGCGGGTGCGGCAGGGCGATGTCGACCACTTGCTTGATCCGCCCCGGACGCGGCTCCATCACCACCACGCGGTCGGCCAGAAAAATCGCTTCCTCGACATCGTGGGTCACCAGAATCGTGGTGATCTGTGCCCGCTCGCGGATCGCCAGCAGCTCGTCCTGCATTTGCTGGCGGGTCAGTGCGTCGAGGGCGCCGAAGGGTTCGTCGAGCAACAGGATTCGCGGGCTGGCGACGAGACCGCGAGCAATCGCCACGCGCTGCGCCATGCCGCCGGAGAGTTGATGCGGATAGGCCGCGGTGAAATCGCTGAGGCCGACCAGCTCGATAAAGTCTTTGATGCGTTGTTGCTTCTGCGCTCCGCTCAGCGGTTCATTGACCAGACCCAGGCCGATGTTGTCGGCGACCGTCAGCCACGGAAACAGACGATGTTCCTGAAAGACGATGCCGCGCTCGCCGCCGATGCCGCTGACGGCCTTGCCATCGACACTGATCTGCCCGCGAAACTCGGTGTCGAGGCCGACCAGCAAACGCAGCAAAGTGGATTTGCCGCAGCCGCTGGAGCCGACGATGGCGACGAATTCGCCCTCGGCAATGTCCAGGTTGAATTCGCGAATCGCCTCCAGTTCGAAACCGTTGACGGCGAAGGATTTGCCTACGTGGTTGAAGCTGACAATCGGTGCGTTCATGCGTGTCTCCAGCGGGTCGCGCGAATTTCCAGGCGTTGGCCGATCAGGTTGAGCAGGGCGCCGGTGAGGCCGACCAGCAGCATGCCGGCCATGATCAGATCCATACGCAGCAGCTGCTGCGCGCCGATCATCTGACTGCCGATGCCGCCATTGGACGGCATGAAATATTCAGCGCCGATAGTGCCGAGCCAGGCGTAGATCAGGCTCAATCGCAGCCCGGCGAAGATCCCCGGCGCAGCGCCGGGCAGGACCAGTCGACGCAGGCGCTGGCCGAGGCTCAGGCGCAGCACTTGCGCGGCTTCGTTGAGTTGCGGCGAGAGGTTGGCGACGCTGCGCTGGGTGGCGACGAACAGCGGGAAGAAGGCGGCGAGAGCGACGAACACCCACTTGGCCAGTTCGCCGAGACCGAACCACGCGGTGAGCAGCGGCACCCAGGCGAAAATCGCAATCTGCCGCAGTGCGGCGAGTGTCGGGCCGAGCAGGCGTTCGCTGAAACGCGACAGGCCGAGCAGCAAGCCCAGGGCGAAGCCGAGGCCGCCACCGATCAGCAAGCCGCCGAGGGTGCGGCTCAGGCTCAGCGCCATGCCGTTGACCAGCGTGCCGTCGAGCAGTCCGTCCCATGTCGTGCTCAGCACAGCCGCAGGGCTGATCAGAATATTCGCGTCGACCCACTGCTGATCATTGGCCGTTTGCCAAAGCGCCAACAAGCCCAGCGGCAACAGCCACGGTTGCAGGCGCTGCCAGCCCTGATAGCGCGGGCCGCGTGTGATTTGCGCGGTGGCCGGGTGCGGCCAGTGCACCAGTCTGCGGTCGAGCAGACCGATGCCGCGATCCATGGCCACGCCGATCAGACCGATGACCACGATGCACACGAACACGATGTCGAGCATGAACAACTGCCGCGCCCAGACCATCAGATAGCCGATGCCTTCGCTGGAGGCCAGCAGCTCGACCGCCAGCAACGAGGTCCAGCCGGCAGCGAGTGCCAGGCGCACGCCGGCCATGAACGCCGGCAGCGCAGCGGGAAGCACCAGGCGCCGAATCAGCAGACGCGGCGGCAGGCGCAACACGGCGGCGGCTTCGCGCAGTTTCGGTTGTGCATCGCGTACGCCAACCAGTGTGTGCAAGGTCACCGGCACCACAATGGCCTTGATCAGCACCACCAGTTTCAGCAGTTCGCCGATGCCAAAAAACACCATGAACAGCGGAATCCACGCCAGCGTCGGCACCTGCGCCAATCCAGCGAATGTCGGAAAAACCAGGCGCTCCAGACGTCGACTGAAACCCAGTGCGGCGCCAAGCACCGCGCCGGCCGAAACGCCTGCCAACAAACCCCAGAACAACCGTTGCAGGCTGATCCACAAATGACTCCACAACTCGCCTTGGGCCAGTTCCACAGCGCTGCTCCACACCAGCGATGGCGCCGGCAGGATCTGCTCGCTCATCCACTGATTGCGCGCGGCCAGCCACCACAGGACGAACAGGCTGACGGGCAACAGCCAAGGCAACAGGCGTTGATTCAGGCTCGGCCAGGTGCGACGGCTTTTCAGCGGCGGCGCGGCCAGCGGCAGGCTGAGCAGAGATTGACGGGCCATGGGTGACCTCCGTTGTCGGGTTGCATGGCGAACCGCTTTTCATGTGGGAGCGAGCCTGCTCGCGAAATGGCTGTTTTAAGGCAGCATTGATGGCGGCTGGCATGGCCCCTTCGCGAGCAGGCTCGCTCCCACATTGGGT
>NZ_JASCPT010000148.1:0-11326 GCF_029959775.1 Pseudomonas sp. PS01270
ATCGCGGGCAAGCCCGCTCCCACAGGTTTATTGGTGTACCCACAATCTGTGAGCGACAAATAACCCTGTGGGAGCGGGCTTGCCCGCGATGACGATTTAACGCACAACACAATGTTGAAAGGTTGTGCCCAGCAGTGTCTGCTCAAGATGATCCAGATGCCGATTCATCAACATGCCGGCCTTGGAAACATCACCTCGCTCCACAATCTCAACCAACGCCAAATGCTCCTGCCATGCGCAACAGCTTCGCGTCGAGCCCTGACTTCGCGCAATCGCCAGCGACGTCAGCGGCACCAGACTGCGCAGAAAATGCGCCAGCGGCAGATTTCCCGCCATTCGTGCCAATTGCAAATGAAACTCCCCCGATAACCGAATCGCCGCCCCCCGACGATCCTGCTCGACGGCGCGCTTCTCGCGCTCTATCAACGTGCGCAAGCATTTCAGATCGTCTGGCTGCGGACGCTGACACGCCAATCGCACCAACGTGCTCTCAGCCAGCCTTCGCGCATGCAAGGTCTGCCGGATCAGTTCCCGATCAGGCGCGGCCACTCGTGGTCGATGATTGGCGCGCAACACCACGATCTGCTCATGTGACAACTGCGTCAGCACCCGTCGTACATCGGCGCGGCCGGCGCCGAACATCGCTTGCAGACTGTCCTCGGTGAACCGGCTGTCTTCATCGATACGCTGTTCGAGGATCGCGTCGAACAGTCGCGGATACAGATCCTCCGTCGGCGTGCCCAGGCGAGAGACGGGCAGGGCGGTCGATTGCGCGTGGGACGCTGAAGCGAAACTGTTCATGGCCGTTCTCCTGGCAAATCAGGTGGGCAGGTTGTCGTCCGGAATGTTCAGCTCAACGCCCATGCGCTGGCCTTCGCGCAGGATGTGCCGACGCATCTCGGCGCTGGCCTGAGCGCTGTTCTTGCTGCGGATCGCGCGGACTACGGCTTCGTTTTCTTCCAGGCGTTCGGCCAGATGTTCCGGGGAATTGCGCAACACTTCGGCGCTTTGCTTGAGCGCGTTGCTGGTCTGCTGTACCACGCTCTGGAAAATCGGGTTCGAGGTCAGCGTGAACAGTTCTTCGTGGAAGGCGATGTAGGCACTGACTCCGGCTTCGCTGTCACCGGCCTCGAGGGCTTCGCGCATGTCCATCAGGGTCAGGCGCAATTGGCCGACTTCCTTGCTGCTGATCGATTGCGCGACCAGCCCGACGATGAACGGCTCAAGGGTGTAGCGCAGTTGCAGCACATCTTCCAGGCTGGCGCCGGCGACTGCGCTGTCGTGGCTCTGGCTGTCGCTGAGTTGCGCATCAAGGACGACTACGCCTTTGCCCGGCATCGAGCGCACCAGACCGAGGGTTTCGAGGACGATCACCGCTTCGCGCAGACTCGGCCGGCTGATGCCCAGTTGTTCGGCCAGTTCGCGCTGGCCCGGCAGCATGTCGCCGGAGCGCCATTGCCCTCGAGCCAACGCGGCGCGGAGTTTTTCCACCACTGAATTGACGACGGTTGAAGTTGTAATCACGTATTGGCTCCCTGCGCCGTGCCTGCATATTGGCAGGCACGGCACTCATTCAGAATTCTTTGGCCGCCGCCTGAGCGACGGTTTTTCGCGGTTGAAAGTTATAGCCCTGCTCACCGTTGAGCACCTTGTTCGCGCGCTGTACATCGATGTCCTTTTCCCAGCGGGCGATGGCCACGGTGGCGACGCAGTTGCCGATCAGATTGGTCAGCGCGCGGCCGATGCCCATGAACCAGTCCACGGCCAACACCAGCACCAGACCGACCACGGGAATCGCCGGGATCGCCGTCAGCGTCGCGGCGAGAATCACCAGCGCCGAACCGGGAATGCCGTGGGCGCCTTTGGAGGTGATCAGCGACACCAGCAGGATCGTCAGCAAATCGGTCATCGCCAGTGGCGTGCCGGTGGCGTTGGCGATGAACACGATGGCCAGGGTCAGGTAGATCGAGAAACCGTCGAGGTTGAACGAGTACCCGGTCGGAATCACCAGACCGACCGTCGAGCTGCCGATGCCGAGGTGTTCGAGCTTGCGCATGATCTGTGGCAGCACGGCGTCGGAAGAGGCGGTGCCCATGACGATCAGCAGTTCTTCCCGCAGGTACTTGAGCAGCGGCCACATGCGCAGGCCGGAAACGCGCATCACCAGACCGAGGATCAGCGCGACGAAGGCGACGCAGGTCAGGTAGAACAGGCCGACCAGACTGCCCAGGTGCTGCAACGAATCCAGGCCGTATTTGCTGGTGGTGAAGGCGATGGCACCGAACACGCCGATCGGCGCCAGACGGACGATCATGCCCATGATGCGGAAGATCACATGGCTGAGTTCGTTGATCAGTCGCGAAATCCCGGAAGCGGCTTCGCCGACCAGATTCAGTGCACTGCCGAACAGCACCGAAAACAGCAGCACTTGCAGAATATTGTTGTCAGCGAAGGCACCGATCACCGAGGTCGGGATCAGGTCCATCAGAAATTGCGTGGTGGTGTGCATGTGCTGGCTGCGCTCGGCGAGGTCGCCCATGTCGGCGCTGGAGAGCTGCTCCAGATGAATGTTCGCGCCGCTGCCAATGCCGGTGCTGAAGGCGAACACCAGACCGATCACCAGAGCGATGGTGGTCAGCACTTCGAAATAGATCACCGACTTGAGGCCGATGCGCCCGACCTTCTTCAGATCGCCCGCGCCGCTGATGCCGCTGACCACCACGCAGAACACGATCAGGCCAATGAGCATCTTGATCAGTTTGATGAAGCCATCGCCGAGCGGTTTCAGCTGGGCGGAGTATTCAGGAAGGGTCAGCCCGCAGACGATGCCGAGCATCAGTCCGAGAACCACTTGAAGGAAGATTGAGCGCGAGCACCATCTGAGCATGGGAGGAATCCTGGGTCGGTGTCCTGGCTGCCGTACGCGTGGCGCAGCGGATTCAGGACTTAATTATTGTGGTCTTACCGGTATGTCCAGTGCAGGCGCAGTCTAGGCGCAGGTTTTCCCGGATCGCAAGGGAAAATTAGAAAATTGGCATGACCGGTCTTACCAGTTGTCTGGATGGCCCGGTCTTGAGCATTTGAGAAAAAAATCGGCGGCTGTGCCTTTTTTTCTGGGCGGGGTGTGAGTCACGTTTTGATGACTGGTACATGTCTTTCGACGATGCTCAGGATGAAAGTGATCTTTGAACGTTCTTCGGTTTTGCCCAGATAGACGTAAGGCAGACTTGTGATTTTTATACCGCCCAAATAGGCATGATTTTTCAGTTTGAGAGAAACAGCTGTATGTACGCCCGTTAAGTTGTCCAGCGTTATAGCGGTGCCGCTACGGTCGACAAGAATAAACGTGGTCAAGTTGTCAGTGTCTGGCTTGACGGCCTCGACGGTGTCCAGCCAGTGATTGCTGATTACCTGATTGAAGTAGTTGCCCTGGTTTTTCACGGTGAGGATGTAGCCGTCAGGGGTATGACCGAAATGCAGCTTCAGCGGTTTTATCCGGCCGCTCTGCTCGTTGCTCCGGATGCCGAGCAGGTGGGACTGATCCCGTGTTTGCGGGCGTCCGGTATAGAAACCGCCGCTGAACAGATTGATGGTAGCCATCGCCGGTTTGCCG
The DNA here is from genome assembly GCF_029959775.1 of Pseudomonas sp. PS01270. Taxonomy (NCBI): domain Bacteria; kingdom Pseudomonadati; phylum Pseudomonadota; class Gammaproteobacteria; order Pseudomonadales; family Pseudomonadaceae; genus Pseudomonas; species Pseudomonas sp. PS01270. The sequence continues at coordinate 3,614 of NZ_JASCPT010000148.1, forward strand.
TACAGCTGTTCAAGAAAGCCAACCCTGTGGTCGAACATTCTCAGTGTTGCGATGAAAGATTTTTCGATATTGCTCGTCATGATGAAATCCATTTATCAAGTCGGGTTTCAGACTAAGCGGTTTTCATTTCTGGCGGTTTGCATGTGTGTTGCAAGAGTTTGGTTTTAACGAAGAGATGAACAATCCTGCTGGACGGGATTAGCAGGTTGCTGCTTTATTCGGGTGGTATTTTTTTATTGAATTCATGGCAATAAAAAACCGGCCATCGTGACCGGTTTTTTATTGCGGATTAACGAGGCATCAAGCGCCGTACACCGGCAGTTTCTTGCAGATGGCTTTGACTTTCTCGCGAACGGCGTCGATCACCGCTTCGTTGTTCAGGTCAGCCAGGATGTCGCAGATCCAGCCAGCCAGCTCTTTGCACTGGGCCTCTTTGAAACCGCGAGTGGTCACAGCCGGAGTACCGAAGCGCAGGCCGGAGGTGACGAACGGCGAGCGTGGATCGTTAGGCACGGAGTTCTTGTTCACGGTAATGAACGCTTTGCCCAGAGCGGCGTCGGCATCTTTACCGGAGATGTCCTGCTTGATCAGCGACAGCAGGAACAGGTGGTTTTCAGTACCGCCCGATACCACGTCGAAACCGCGTGCGATGAACACTTCGGCCATGGCCTTGGCGTTCTTCACCACTTGTTGCTGGTAAGCCTTGAACTCAGGCTGCAGCGCTTCCTTGAAGCAGATCGCCTTGGCCGCGATCACGTGCTCCAGCGGGCCACCCTGGGCGCCCGGGAATACTGCGGAGTTGAGCTTCTTCTCGATCTCGGCGTTGGCACGGGCCAGGATCAGACCGCCACGTGGACCGCGCAGGGTCTTGTGGGTGGTGGTGGTCACGACGTCGGCGAACGGCACCGGGTTCGGATAGACACCAGCGGCAACCAGACCGGCGACGTGAGCCATGTCGACGAACAGGTAGGCGCCGACCTTGTCAGCGATTTCGCGGAAGCGCGGGAAGTCGAGGATCTGCGAGTAGGCCGAGAAACCGGCAACGATCATTTTCGGCTTGTGCTCGACCGCCAGGCGCTCGACTTCGTCGTAGTCGATCAGGCCGTTGGCATCGATACCGTATTGAACGGCGTTGTACAGCTTGCCCGAGGAGGAAACGCTGGCGCCGTGGGTCAGGTGACCACCATGGGCCAGGCTCATGCCCAGAATGGTGTCGCCACCTTGCAGCAGAGCCAGGTAAACAGCGGCGTTGGCCTGGGAACCGGCGTGCGGCTGAACGTTGGCGTAATCGGCGCCGAACAGTTCCTTGGCGCGGTCGATGGCCAGTTGTTCAACCACGTCCACGTATTCGCAACCACCGTAGTAACGCTTGCCCGGATAGCCTTCGGCGTACTTGTTGGTCAGGACCGAGCCTTGAGCTTCCATCACCGCTGGGCTGGTGTAGTTTTCCGAAGCGATCAGCTCAATGTGTTCTTCCTGACGCTGAGCTTCTTGCTCCATGGCGGCAAAAAGGTCGGCGTCGTACTTGGCAATAGTCAAATCACGGCTGAACATGGCGGTCCTCAAGGATCGGGGGCAGAAAAGGGGGGCATTCTAACCCAACCGCTTTTGGATGACATATGAAACGACGTCATGTCGCAGACAAGTGGCGTTCATGACAGATGTGCGGTGCTTTTGCCGGCCCCTTCGCGAGCAGAGGGGCATTGATCGTTCCCACGCGGAGCGTGGGAACGATCGAAGGCTGCGATCTTTTCGGGCGCGCCGCAGATCGTCAGTCGAACATGAACAGCGCGTCGTTACAGAACTGCGCTTCAAACCGTCCCGCCGGCATCGGCCGGCCGAACAGATATCCCTGCACCTCATCGCAGCCATGCTCGCGCAGGAAGTCCAGTTGCTCATGGGTTTCCACACCCTCGGCGATCACCGCCAGGTTCAGGCTGTGGGCCATGGCGATGATCGCCCGGGCGATCTGCGCGTCCTGTTCCCCGGACGGCAGGCCGTCGACGAAGGTGCGGTCGATCTTCAGCACGTCGATCGGGAATTGCTTGAGGTAGTTGAGCGATGAATAACCGGTGCCGAAGTCATCGACCGCGATGCTCAGGCCGAGGTTCTTCAGCCCGGCAAGAATCTGCATCGCCTCGCTGACTTCGCGCATCAGGATGCTTTCGGTCAGTTCCAGCTCCAGACACGCCGGCGGCAGGCCGGTTTCGCGCAGGATCGTCGCGATTCGCGTACCCAACTGGCCGTCGGAGAACTGCCGTGCGGAAATGTTCACCGAGACCTTCGGCACCCGCACCCGTTGCTGGTGCCAGGTTTTCAGCTGTCGACAGGCCTCGCTGATGACCCAGTCGCCAACGTCCACCACCAGGCCGAGCTCTTCCAGCACCGGAATGAAATCCCCCGGCGGCACCAGCCCGCGACGCGGATGGCGCCAGCGCAGCAGCGCTTCGGCGCCGGTCAAACGCTTGCCGTCGCCACTGAACTGCGGCTGGTAATACAGGACGAATTCGTTCTGCTCCAGCGCATGGCGCAGATCGCTTTCCAGTTCCAGGCGCTCCAGCGCACTGGCGTTCATGTCGGCCTGATAGAACTGGAAGTTGTTCTTGCCGCGTTCCTTGGCGTGGTACATCGCCGTGTCGGCGTTCTTCATCAACTGGCTGAGTTCATTGCCGTCCTGCGGACTCAGGGCGATGCCGATACTGGCGGTGACGAAGAACTCGCGGCCCTCAAGCACGAACGGCCGCACCAGGCTGGCGAGAATCTGCTCGGCCACGTGAATCGCCCGGTTCAGCGCCAATTCTCGGTTGGAGCGATGCTGCAGCAGCAGGGTGAATTCGTCGCCGCCCATGCGCGCCACGGTGTCATCGTCATCGACGCAGGCCAGCAGGCGCGTGGCCATGTCCTTGAGCATGCGGTCGCCGGCGGCGTGGCCCAAGGAGTCGTTGATCGGTTTGAAACGGTCGAGGTCGAGGAACATCAGCACCACCCACGACTTCTGCCGTTCGGCCGCTTGCAGCGCGGTGTGCAGACGATCCTGGAACAGCGTGCGGTTCGGCAAATGGGTGAGGGCGTCGTAATAGGCGAGGCGGTGAATGCGCTGCTCGCTGGCCTTGCGCTCGCTGATGTCGCTGAAGAAACACACGTAACTGGCCAGATCGCCCTCATCGTCGAGCACGGCAGTAATGCCGACCCACGCCGGGTAGTGTTCGCCGTTACGGCGCTTCATCCACACTTCGCCTTCCCAGGTGCTGTGCTCGTGCAACTGCTTGAGCACGTAGCGCAAGTGCGCGTCCTGCTGCTCGTCGACGGTGAGCATGTTCGGCAACTGGTCGAGCACTTCGCCGACGCTGTAGCCGCTGACCCGACTGAACGCTTCGTTGGCCTGGACGATGTAGCCGGCCGGGTCGGTGATCAGGATTGCCGAAGTCGAGTGCTCGAATACCGTGGCGGCCATGCGCAGATCTTTTTCGGCACGGCGCTGTTGACTGATATCGCGGCCGACACCGAGCACGCCTTCGAACGCGCCGTGTTCGTCCCACACCAGCACCAGGCGCAGTTCGATCGGAATCTTGCGGCCGTCGGCGCGCAGGCAATCGAAGAGGAACAGCTGCGTTTGCACCTGACTGCGCAGCAATGCCAGTTGCTCGGGCTTGTCCAGCGCCTTGCTGACGCGGTCCATCAGCACATGAATGCCGTTCAGTTGCCCGGGATTGGCGATGATCGATTGCCAGCCGTTCTGGAAAATCCAGTCGGCGTTGTAACCGAGCACGGCCTGCACCGAGGGGCTGACGTAGTTCAGCGAGAGCTTGCTGTCGGTGGAGAAAATCACGTCGCTGATGCTTTCGGCGAGCATGCGGTAACGCTGCTCGCTGTCACGCAGCGATTCGCTGGCCTCGATCTGTTCGGTGATGTCCTTGGCCACGCCGATGATCCGCGTGACCTGATCGTGCTTGTCCCGCGCCAGCGCCTGTTCACGGATGTCGAAGCGCCGCCACTTGCCGTCGCGATGACGGAAGCGCAACTGGCATTGCAACAGCTGGCTGTAACCGGCGTGGCGCTGCAACTGCCGCGAGCGATGGTAATAGTCGGCGTCTTCCGGATGCAGAAGGATTTCCCAGAAGTATTCACCCATCTGATGCAATTCAGTGCGGTTGTAGCCCAGGGTCTGGCCGAGGTGGTGGTTGCTGAAAATCATCCGCTGGCTGATCACGTCCTGCACATACAGATGATCGGGCACGGTGCGCACCACATCCGACCAGAAGCCTTCACGCTCCAGCAGCGACAGCTCGATCAGCTTGCGGCTGGTGATGTCGTTGATGCTGAGGATCACCGCTTTATAGTCGTGCTGCTCGCTCGGCAGGCGCAAAACCATCCACAGATGCTGGTCGCGACCGTTGCTGTTGGGCAGTTTGATTTCCAGTTCCAGCTGCTTCTGCTGTTGCAGGACGGCGTCGAGGATCTGCTGACCGATCGCGCACTGCGGATGGCGCTGGCCATCGATCAGCAGTTGCCAGGCATCGTCGCAGGAATGCACATCGAGCAGTTGCAGGGCGACCTGGTTGACTTCGGTGACGCGCATTTCCGCGAGCAACTGCTGGCGCTGCTGCGGTTGGTCGAGCCAGGCCTTGAGCTGGTCACTGGTCTGGATCTGCGCCTTGTCGAACGTCTGCTTGAGGCCGGACAGGTCAAGCACGCACAAGGCCACGCCGGTGCCTTCGAAAATATCCTGATAACGCCGCCGGCCTTCATGCACCTGGCGCTGACGCCGACGCATGTTCAGCAGCGCGATCACCGGCAACATCGAGAACGCCAGGCCGAGCAGGCATTTGCCGATGAATGCCGGCAGCAATTCTTCCAGTACGCGCTGGCGGTCGAACAGCCCGCGCAGTTGCCAGTCGCTGCTGCTCAGCGGCACGGTCAGCACGGTGTTGGCGACATCGTCAGGCGTCAGCCCGCCAGCCTTGACCGAGGGCAGCCCGGCATCGCGGCTGATGATCTGGTGATTGAGGCGATTTTCCACCAGCCACAACGGGCGCAGGGCGGTGGCGTCCTGTTTGGTCAGCGAATCGAAGAAGGTTGGCGTCAGGCGCAAGGCCCAGTAACCGCGACTGCTGCCGCTGGCCTGATGCAACAGCAGATGCACCACCGAGCCGTCATCGGCATTGCTGAAGTAATGCGCCTGGGCACGGCTGCGGCGTACCAGTTCGGTCAGGTAATCGGCGTCGGAACTGTCGGTGGCGCTGTCGCTGATGATGCGGCCGGAGGGCGAGAGCAGGGCCATGCTGCGCAGATCTGGCAGCGAGCGTTGCAGTTTGCGCAGGAGCATCTGCTGTTCGTCGGCGGTTTGCGGTTGTTCGACGATCGGTAGCAGATTGAGGGCGATTTGCGCGTTCAGCGCCATGTTCAGGCTGACCTGGGCGGCGAGGTCGGCGGTGTAGTCGATGGTGTATTGGCGCTGATTTTTCTGAGTTTCGCGCAATTGATCGAGCAGTTGCCAGAACAGCAACGCGAGCAATAACAGCACGAGGGTGGCCAGCGCACCCTTTAATGTCCCGCGCAGGGGCGAGCCGGGCGCCGGTGGGGTGCTGCTCACAGAGGCTGGCGGAGTGACATTGGTCAAGCTGTGATCCTGCGATTTGGCTGGACTGGCGCGACGTGCACTATAAGCCGGACGCCCGAAGGGCGGCTAGCATGCCTTGACTCGTGGCGAAGTGCCAGCCCCTCTCGGCTGGACTGCCTTCCAGCATTAAGGTAGCTTTGCCGGTTAGACCGGGGGCGTTCCAGCCCCTACAATCAGACTTTTTCCAGCGCGCACGCATTGATCGCGATCAAGTGAACGACGCGCACAGTCTGGCCAGGCATCGCCTGCGCTCCAATCATTCATCTGTCACTGACCCAAGGTTCTCCATGGCTCAATACGTCTTCACCATGCATCGGCTGGGCAAAGTTGTTCCGCCGAAGCGGGAAATCCTCAAGAACATTTCGCTGTCCTTCTTCCCCGGCGCCAAGATCGGCGTGCTCGGCCTCAACGGTTCGGGTAAATCCACGCTGCTGAAAATCATGGCCGGCGTCGACACCGAGTTCGAAGGCGAAGCCCGTCCGATGCCGGACCTGAACATCGGTTACCTGCCGCAAGAGCCGCAGCTCGACCCTGCCAAGACCGTGCGTGAAGTGGTCGAAGAAGCGGTCAGCGTGATCAAGGATGCGCAAGCGCGTCTGGACGAAGTCTACGCGGCCTACGCCGACCCGGATGCCGACTTCGACAAGCTCGCCGCTGAACAGGCCAAGCTCGAAGCGATTCTGCAGGCCAGCGACGGCCACAACCTCGAGCGCCAACTGGAAGTCGCCGCTGATGCGCTGCGTCTGCCAGCCTGGGACGCGAAAGTCGAACACCTGTCCGGTGGTGAAAAGCGTCGTGTCGCCCTGTGCCGTCTGCTGCTGTCCGCGCCAGACATGCTGCTGCTCGACGAACCGACCAACCACCTGGATGCCGATTCGGTGGCGTGGCTGGAGCATTTCCTCCACGACTTCCCGGGCACCGTGGTCGCGATCACGCACGACCGTTACTTCCTCGACAACGTCGCTGGCTGGATTCTGGAACTCGACCGCGGCGCGGGCATTCCTTACGAGGGCAACTATTCGGGCTGGCTCGAAGCCAAGTCCGATCGTCTGGCCCAGGAATCCAAGCAGCAGTCGGCTCATGAAAAAGCCATGAAGGAAGAACTGGAGTGGGTGCGCAAAGGCGCCAAGGCCCGCCAGTCGAAATCCAAGGCACGTCTGCAACGCTTCGAAGAAATGCAATCGCAGGAATTCCAGAAGCGCAGCGAGACCAACGAGATCTACATCCCGGCCGGTCCACGCCTGGGCGACAAGGTCATCGAATTCAAGAACGTCACCAAAGGCTACGGCGATCGCGTGCTGATCGACAACCTGTCGTTCTCCATGCCGAAGGGCGCCATCGTCGGCGTGATCGGCGGTAACGGTGCCGGTAAGTCGACGCTGTTCCGCATGCTCATGGGCAAGGAAACTCCGGATTCGGGCAGCATCGAAATCGGTGAAACCGTGCAACTGGCCTGCGTCGACCAGAGCCGTGAAGACCTCGACGGCAGCAAGACCGTGTTCCAGCAGATTTCCGACGGTTCCGACCAGATCCGCATCGGCAACTACGAGATCCCGTCGCGCACCTACGTCGGCCGCTTCAACTTCAAGGGCGGCGACCAGCAGAAGTTCGTCAAGGATCTGTCCGGCGGTGAGCGCGGTCGTCTGCACCTGGCGCTGACCCTGAAGGAGGGCGGCAACGTCCTGCTGCTCGACGAACCGTCCAACGACCTCGACGTGGAAACCCTGCGTTCGCTGGAAGAAGCCCTGCTGGACTTCCCGGGCGCCGCCATTGTGATCTCCCACGATCGGTGGTTCCTTGACCGTGTCGCCACGCACATCCTGGCGTACGAAGACGACTCGCAAGCGGTGTTCTTCGAAGGCAACTACACCGAGTACGAAGCCGACCGCAAAAAACGCCTCGGCGAAGCAGCGGCCCAGCCTCACCGGGTGCGTCACAAGAAACTGGCCTGATATCGGGTTGGTTGCACAAGAGCGGAGCCTTCGGGCTCCGTTTTTTTTCTGTGTTTTTCAGGTTTAACCGAGTCGAACCCTTCGCGAGCAAGCTCGCTCCCACAGGAGAACGCATTTCAAATGTGGGAGCGAGCTTGCTCG
>NZ_JASCPT010000149.1:0-10997 GCF_029959775.1 Pseudomonas sp. PS01270
CAACGAGGCTGCGATCTTTTGACTTTTAAAAGCAAGATCAAAAGATCGCAGCCTCGTTGCACTCGACAGCTCCTACCAAGGCAGCGGAGCAGTGTTTCATTGTTGTAACGTCCGAAAAAATATTTACTGCGGACCCGAAACCTTCCTCAAGCCTGGCCGATACAACGGTCAGGCGCACACAAAACCACAATTCAGTGCCGCCGGACTGTCGCCCGCTATGGGCCAGTGCTCACGGCATGGACGCTCGTAGTTTCTTTCTTTCGAGAGTCCGACCATGTCCCTGCGTAACCTGAATATCGCGCCCCGTGCTTTCCTCGGTTTTGCCTTTATCGCCTTGCTGGTGATTGTCCTCGGCGTATTCGCCGTCAGCCGCATGACGGTCATTCGTCAGGCGTCGATCGACATGGACACCAACCAGTTGCCAAGCGTGACCCACCTCAGCGTGGTCACGGAAAACGTCCTGCGTATGCGCATCCTCTCGTTCCGCGTGCTGGTCAATCGCGAACCGGCCAGCCTGCAAGAGGCAGAAACCCGCATCGCGGTGCTGGTCGACAAGGTGCGCAAAGCGCAGGCCAGCTACGCTGCGTTGCCGGCAGGCCCTGAAGAGCGCGCGGTCTTCCAGACGTTTTCGACGACGCTCGATAATTACCTGCAAGCGCAGAATCAGATGATTGAGCTATCGCGCAAAGGCGATCTGGAAGCGATGCGCGCGTTGATCAACACGCGCATCAAGGAAGGCACCGATCAGATGGGCGAGCAGCTCAACAAGCTGATCGGCATGAATACCGCCGGGGCCAGAGCGGCGGCCACCAAGGCCGGTGAAAACTATGACAGCGCCATCACCGGGATCATCATCGTCGCCGTGATTGCGGCACTGGCCACCGTGTTGCTCGCCTGGTTGCTGACCCGCAGCATCGTCACGCCGCTCAACCGCGCCGTGCTCGCTGCGCAAACCATTGCCGACGGTGACCTCAGCAAAGCCATCGAAGTCGACGGCAAGGACGAACCGGCGCGCTTGCTTGAAGCCTTGGCCGCGATGCAGACCAATCTGCGTAAAACCATCGAGCAGATCGCCGGTTCCGCGACGCAACTGGGCGCCGCTGCCGAAGAACTCAGCGCCGTCACTGAAGAAGCGTCGCGCGGTCTGCAGCAGCAGAACAATGAAATCGAACAGGCCGCCACGGCCGTCAACGAGATGACCGCTGCGGTGGAAGAAGTGGCGCGCAACGCCGTTTCGACTTCCGAAGCTTCCAATCAGTCGACCCACGCCGCCCGCGAAGGTCGCGATCAGGTGGTGAAAACCGTCGACGCGATCCAGACCATGACTCACGACGTGCAGAACACCGCGCAGATGATCGAAGGCCTCGCCGCGCAAGGTCGTGACATTGGCAAGGTGCTGGACGTGATTCGCGCCATCGCCGAGCAGACCAACCTCTTGGCGCTCAACGCTGCAATTGAAGCGGCGCGTGCCGGCGAGGCTGGCCGTGGTTTCGCCGTGGTGGCGGACGAAGTGCGCGCCTTGGCGCATCGCACCGCGCAGTCGACTCAGGAAATCGAAAAAATGGTCGCCGGCATTCAAAACGGCACCGGTGAAGCGGTTTCGTCGATGCAGCAAAGCAATCAGCGCACTCAGTCCACGCTGGAAATGGCCCGCGCTGCCGGTGTGGCGCTGGAGCAGATCACGCAATCGATTCACCAGATCAACGAACGCAACCTGGTTATCGCCAGCGCTTCGGAAGAGCAGGCGCAAGTCTCCCGCGAAGTCGATCGCAATCTGGTCAACATCCGCGACCTCGCCACGCAATCGGCCGCCGGCGCCAACCAGACCAGCGCCGCGACCCACGAACTGTCGCGACTGGCAGTGGATTTGAACGCCATGGTGGCGCGTTTCGTGATTTGAGATACGGTGAAGGCTGGAAACCGCGCTAACAGGAGACGTACATGCGCTATTCAGCCTTGACCCAACGAATCGCCGGGGAGGGTGCCGCTGCCTGGCAGATTCACGACCGAGCGCTGGAACTGCGCGCCGAGGGCGTTGATGTTTTGTTGTTGAGCGTCGGCGATCCGGATTTCGATACGCCGTTGCCGATCGTCCATGGTGCGATTGACAGCCTGTTGGCCGGCGATACCCATTACGCCGACGTGCGTGGTCGCTTCGAGCTGCGCAGGCTGATTGCCGAGCGTCATCGCCAGCGCAGTGGTCAGCGTGTTGATCCTGATCAGGTGATTGTCCTGCCCGGCGCGCAATGCGCGGTGTACTCGGTGGCGCAATGTCTGCTTGATCCGGGTGATGAGGTGATCGTCGCCGAGCCGATGTACGTTACTTACGAAGGTGTGTTTGGCGCCTGCGGTGCCAAGGTGATTGCGGTGCCGGTGCGCCCGGAGAACGGTTTTCGTGTCGACCCGGCCGATGTCGCTGCGCGCATTACCCCGCGAACTCGCGCCATGCTGCTCAACAGCCCGAACAATCCCAGCGGCGCCAGCCTATCCTTGCTGATCTGGCAGGAACTGGCAGCGCTGTGCATTCGCCATGACCTGTGGCTGATCAGCGATGAGGTGTACAGCGAGCTGTTATATGAAGGCGAGCACATCAGCCCGGCGAGCCTGCCGGGCATGGCCGAGCGCACCGCGACGATCAACAGTCTGTCGAAATCCCATGCGATGACCGGTTGGCGTATCGGCTGGATGATCGGCCCGAATGCCTTGGCCGAGCATCTGGTGAATCTGTCGCTGAGCATGCTCTTCGGTCTGCCGGATTTCGTACAGAAAGCCGCGCAATTGGCGCTGCAAAGTGATCTGCCGGAAGTCTCTCAGATGCGCGAGGAGTATCGCTTGCGCCGCGATCTGGTGTGCGAGCGGTTGCACGGCTGCCCTGGGTTGCAGCCGATTTGCCCGGATGGCGGCATGTTCGTGATGGTCGATGTGCGCCAGACCGGCCTCGGCGCTCAGGCGTTTGCCGAGCGATTGCTGGAAGGTTACGGCGTGTCGGTGCTGGCCGGCGAAGCGTTCGGGCCGAGCGCGGCGGGGCATATTCGCATCGGGCTGGTGGTGGATCGGGTCAAACTGGCGGATGCCTGCGCGCGGATTGCGCTGTGTGCGGTGCAGCTGCTGCAGGCGCGGAGTGCCTGAGGGTCTTGCATTGCCTGCCCCGGCCTTACCCTACACACTGATCGTTCCCACGCTCCGGCGTGGGAATGCAGCCCGGGACGCTCTGCGTCCCTTCGTAAGCTGGAACGCGGAGCGTCCCTTGAGGCATTCCCACGCAGAGCGTGGGAACGATCAGTTTAGAGGATTCACCAGATTCGCCGGCCGCTGCCCATTCAGCGCCGCCAGCAGATTCTCCACCGCACAGCGCGCCATCGCTTCACGGGTTTCATGAGTCGCCGAGCCCATGTGCGGCGTCGCCACCACGTTGCTCAACTGCAACAACGGCGAGTCATGATTCAACGGCTCGCGCTCGAACACATCCAGCCCCGCCGCGCGAATCCGCTTGCTGCGCAACGCCTCGATCATCGCCGCCTCATCAACCACCTTGCCCCGCGAGATATTGATGAAAATGCTTTCCGGCCGCATGAGCGCAAATTGCTCGGCGCCGATCAAGCGTTCGGTCTGCGCCGTCAGAGGCAAAGTCAGGCAAATGAAATCGGCCTGCTGGAGCAAATCTTCGAGGCTGCGATATTGCGCGTCGAAACGCTCCTCGACCGCCGGTTTGCGCGACTGGCTGTGGTAGATCACCGGCATGCCGAAACCGAAATGCCCGCGCTGGGCCAGGGCCTCGCCGATGCGGCCCATGCCGATGATGCCCAGCGTCTTGCCATGCACATCGGTGCCGAAATGCGCCGGGCCGATGTTGCGGCTCCACTGCCCGCCACGGACCATGTTCGCCAGTTCAACCACACGCCGCGCGGCAGCGAGGATCAGGGCGAAACCGGTGTCGGCGGTGGTTTCGGTGAGCACGTCGGGGGTGTTGGTCAGCAGAACCTTGCGCCGATTCAGATACTCGATGTCGTAGTTGTCAACACCCACCGAGACGCTGGCAATTGCCTCCAGCTGCGGCGCCAGGTCCAGCAACGCCGCATCCAGTTTGAGGCTGGCGCCGAGCAAACCGTGGGCGCGGGGCAGGGCATCGCGCAACTGCATGAGGCCATCGGCGTCGAGGCTTTCGATCAGCGTCACGTCAAACTGCTCTTGCAGGCGCGCCATCAGCGCGGGCGAGAGTTTCTTGTACAGCACGACCTGTTTTTTCATGGCAAAAGTCCTTTCAGGAATGCGCCGGCACACGCGGTGTGGCGACGGCTTTGGCGACGACGCGATCACTGGCGCCGGGCTTGAGGAAAATGGTCAACACCACCGACAGCAACAGCGCGCCGCTCATCAATAAATAGGACGCGCCGGGCGAGCCGGTGGAGCTGTTCAGGTAGCCGACCAGATACGAACCGCCGAACGAGCCGAGCGCGCCCATGCTGTTGATCAGCGCCATGGCGCCACCGGCAACGTTGGCCGGCAGGATCTCCGGGACGATGGCGAAGAACGGCCCGTATGGCGCGTACATGCAGGCGCCGGCAATGACCAGCAGGGTGTACGACCACCAGAAGTGTTCGGCGCCCAAGGCATATGAGCCGTAGAACGCAATCGAGGCGATCAGCAGTGGCGGCCAGACAAAGCGTTTGCGCTTCTGCAACTTGTCCGAACCCCACGACACCGCGAGCATGCCCAGCACTGCCGCCAGATATGGCAGCGCCGAGAGCCAGCCGGCCTCGATCATGTCCATTTGCGCGCCGGCCTTGAGGATCGACGGCAGCCACAACACAAAGCCGTAAACGCCGATGCTCCAGCAGAAAAACTGCAGCGCGAGAATGATCACCTTCGGCGAACGGAAAGCCTCGGCGTAGTTCTTCACAGCCTTGATGCCGACCTGCTCTGCGGCGAGGGCGCTTTCCAGATCCTGCTTTTCCTGGTCGTTGAGCCACTTGGCCTGGACCGGACGATCATCGGCCAGACGCCACCAGATAAACGCCCACAACACTGCCGGCAGACCTTCGATGATGAACATCCAGCGCCAGCTGAAATGCTGCACCAGATAACCCGAGACCACCGACATCCACAGCATGGTCACCGGGTTGCCGAGGATCAGAAAGGTGTTGGCCCGTGAGCGTTCGGCACGGGTGAACCAATGGCAGAGATACACCAGCATCGCCGGCATCACCGCCGCTTCGACCACGCCGAGCATGAAGCGAATGACGATCAGCCAATAGGCGTTGGATACCACGCCAGTCAGCGTGGCGAGCCCGCCCCAGAGAATCAGGCTGACGAAGATCAGTTTTTTCACGCTGTGCTTTTGCGCGTAGATCGCGCCAGGTACCTGGAAGAAAAAGTACCCAAGAAAGAACAGCGCACCGAGCAGCGAGGACAGGCCCGGTGTGATCATCAGGTCTTCGGCCATGCCCGACGCGGCGGCGAAACCGTAGTTGGCGCGATCGAGATAGGCCAGGCTGTAAGTGATGAACACGATCGGCATGATGTACCACCAGCGGCGGGTGGCGAGGGTAGCGGTTTTCATCGGTGTGACTCCTGAGCTTGTTGTTTTTGTCGCAGCAGGTTCATTGATTTGCGGTGATCAGGCGGGCCTCTTCGCGAGCAGGCTTGAAATGCATTCCCCTGTGGGAGCGAGCCTGCTCGCGAATTCAGCGGTCAACTCCAAGCGGGAAGGCAACCCCTCCATATCCCCACGGCTCTGCACCGCGCGACTGCCAATCCAGTTCGCTCGCTGCACGGCCTCGGCAAAACTCTGATGCTCGAGCAGGGCGCTGATCATCCCCACCGCAAAGCCATCTCCGGCACCCACGGTATCGACCACGTTGCTCACCGGCACGCCGGCAACGAAACCCTGATCCAGCTGCGTGCGGTAATAAGCACCCGCAGGCCCGAGCTTGATCGCCACGGCCTCGGCGCCCTGATCCAGATAGAACGCAGCAATGTCGGCCGGGTCGTCGAAACCGCTAAGCAGGCGGCCCTCGCTTAACCCCGGCAACACCCAGTGGGCGAGGGCGGCGAGGCGGTTGATCTCGCGGATCATCTCGGCCTCGTTGGCCCACAGGCTCGGGCGCAGATTCGGGTCGAATGAAACGCTGCGTCCGGCGGCGCGCATGCGGGTCATCAGCTCGAGGGACATTTCCCGCGCCGAGGCGGAGAGCGCCGGTGGGATACCGGTGGCGTGCAAATGGCGGGCGCTGAGCAGGTTGTCGTTGATGGAGTGCGGCGACAGATGACTGGCCGCCGAACCACGGCGGAAATACTCCACCTGCGGGTCGCTGCCATCGTCGTTGCGCGATTTGAACTGGAATCCGGTCGGATGGTTTTTATCGACTTCGACGTGGCTGCAATCCAGACCTTCCTTGATCAGCGTCTCGACCACAAAGCGTCCGAGCGAATCGGTACCGACCCGGCTCAGCCACGCGACGTTGAAACCCAAGCGCGACAAGCCGATCGCGACGTTGCTGTCGGCCCCGGCAATCCGTTTGTGAAATCGCTCGACCTTCGCCAGATCGCCGGTCTGCTCGGCGACCAGCATCGCCATGGTTTCACCGAAAGAAAGAATATCGATCTCAGACATGAGCTGGCTCCAGGCGCGATTGACCGAGGCGGGCGAGGGCGGCGACGTGTTCACGGGTCAGTTGCACCAGGTCATCGCCTTGCAGCGGGTATTCGGCGGCGCGCATGACGCCTTGGTCCATGTGCCGCAGCAGTTGTTCCCAAAGATGCAGGTCGCTGATGGCCGGCGGTATTGCGACCAGTTTGCCGTCGGCGCGGCGCGCAACGGCTTTGCAATGCACATAACCGACGTGACGGCCGAGCGCGCGTGCGGCGCTGGCGGCGGACTGATCCTGCCAGTGCCAGTTACCGATGTCGAAAGTCATCTTGATCGGCAGGTTGTGCTGCTCGACGGCGGCGAAGAAACGCTGGAACGGCTCGATGCGCCCGCCGTGCAAGGTCTGGTCGTTCTCCACCAGCAGTTGCACCGGGCTTTGCTTGAGTCGCTCGGCCAGTGCCTGCAAATCAGAGTTGTCAGTGAAATAGCCAAGCGAAACTTTCAGCCATTTCGAACCGAACGCCTGGGCCTGTTGCAGCGCGGTAATCAGTTCGGGATTCGGTTGCGCTTGCCCGGCCAGCCACAGCTCTGCGGGTGAGGAATAAATGCTTTGCAAGCCCTGCGCCTGGGTAGCCTGAGCGAGTTGCGCCGGGTCTTCCCGGGTCAGCAACTCTTCGCGCCACTCGATGCGATTGGCGCCGGCTGCCGCGAGGATGTCGATAAAACAATCCTGCCCACGCTGGCGCACGAGCTCGGCACCGTAGCTGGACAGACTGATGGAAACGGCTGGTTTATTCATTGTTATTGACCTCTGAAACCGGTTTCATTTTTGTTCAAAAAAAGATCAGGTGATTCCGTAGTGTTATTGCAGGCCCTTTCGCGAGCAGGCTCGCTCCCACAATGGAATGGGATCAACCTGTGAGAGCGAGCCTGCTCGCGAAGGCGTCAGATCAGACTCCGCCAACCTCACGGGTCGACCCACGCTCAACCAGCGCCGGCGCAAAATCCAGTACCCGCGCCATCTCATCATCTCCGCGCAAGCGCTTGAGCAGACACTCAAACGCCCTCGCGCCTATCTCTTGCGTTGGCTGTGCCAGCGCGGTGATCCCGCTGCCCACCAACGGATACCAATCCAGATCATCCAGGGCGATCAGCCCGACATCTTCAAACAACCGGCAGCCAATCTGGCGCAACGCAGTCGTCGCGGCGAGCGCCGCCACACCGTTGGCGCAAAACAGCGCTTTCGGGCAGTTACCGGGTGTGTTTAAAAAGCTTTGAAGTCGCGCGTTCAGATCATCACCGGTTTCCAGCACCGCCCCAGTCAGGGTTGAGCGCTGAGCAATCTGCGCCTGAAAACTGCTGACCCGCTCGATCCGCGAGCTGGTGCCGTCATACGGTTCAGTCACCAGCAAAAGATCCCGATATCCGCGTTGCTCGAGATGCGCGAGCGCCATCTCTACTGCTTGCGAGTTGTTCAACCCGACCATGTCGCTGTCGAGCCCGTCGACCTTGCGATCCACCAGCACCAGCGGCATCTCGCGGCGCAGTTCGTGCAGTTCGTCCCGGTGATGGCCCAGCGTGTTCACGATCAGCCCTTCGATGTTGTACGAGCGCAACAGCGCCAGATGCTGGCGCTCCTGCTCGTCATCGCGGTCGGTGTTGCACACCACCAGGCTGTAGCCGTGCGCACGGCAGGCGGTTTCCACCCCGTGCATCACGGCAATCGAATAGGGGTTACGGATATCGGCGACAAGCATGCCGATCAGGCGCGTACGCCCGCGTTTCAGGCCACGGGCCATTTGGTTGGGGCGGTAGCCGAGTTCATCAATCGCCTGCTCGATGCGCCGGGCTATGGCATCGGAGAGCAGGGCGCGGTCATCGCCGATGAAACGTGAGACGCTGGCCTTGGACACGCCGGCGCGCTCGGCGACATCGAGCATGGTCACGCGGCTGCGCTGTGCGGCGGAGAAGTCATTCAATGGGTTAGACCTTGTTTTTGAATATAGAGGTCTGACGGCACCAATACCGCTGAAACCGGTTTCAGAAGACACCATCTGACCTCAAGCCGTCAACCTCCAAATGCAGCAGAAGTCGTCACGGCAATATTTGGTTTCCGACAAACGGTCGGATTACCTGTCAGATCTGACAGTAGGAATCTTTCCAATACCAGCGCTTAATTTCTTTCAGGCCAAGATGACCCGCCAGTGAGAAATTCCATGCCTATCGAAACGCCAATAACTTCCAGCAATCCCTTGAATCCCGGTGTGCTTCTGAGCTTGCCTAGAGTGGAAGGCGTCGATCCGCTTGACCCCGCCGGAACATTGCCGCCGGACGCAAAACAGGTGGGCATCGTTTGTATTATTGACCGCTGGCCGAACTTTCCTGTTTCAGGCGTGCGTAAAGACCGTGTTGAGATTTTCATCGTCGGTAACCCTGATTACATCGCATTTGCCGAATATGGGGCCGCGGATGATGCGCCGGAGTTTCGTATTCCAGTGGCTCCCGAGAAACTTCCGGATGTGGCTACGTTTGAGCTTTTTTACACAGTACGTTCGATCAACCCTACTACGTCGCCTTCACGACGCCTGACTTTTGCAATAGTTAAGCCGCCGCAACGTTTGAAAGAGGTTATTTTTCCCGATGCGGATGATTGGGGTTATATCGGCTGTTACAAGAACCATCCCGAAGATCCGGAAGCCTTGTTTATCTGGGAAGGGGTACGTATCGAAATTCCTTTCGATGACTTGTTTCAGCTTACGGATGTCCTCAGCCTCGATTGGCAGGCATGGGATTCTTTAAACGGGTCGGGAAACCCTTTGACACAGGTGTTTAACTTTACTGAGGTTGTGACAGATGTTGTAACCAAGGAGCCGGTCAAGATAGTAATCAAGCCATTCGATTCACATATAGCACCCATGGAGGAAAACGATTCGGCCATAGTGAATTACCAGCTATTGCGCAACGGTGTACCCATCTTTCGCTCGTTTACCGGGCTGGTGAAGGTAGACAGGAAAATTCCGGGCGAAAGCAAGTATTGCTCGGATTCAAGTTGGATGAAGTGATCAGGGCGCAACAGGGTAGCGATATTAAGACAGCAGTTGGCGACGTTCGCCATTGTCGAAGATGCATGGATCAAAAAACATTTTCTACGCAATGGAGAAGGCACATGACAAGCATTCAAACAGCGGAGTCGAGTACCCAAGCAGGCATTCTTGCCGCACCCACCCCCGAATTGCCAGACGGGCGCGGTACAAACAAGGACATTATTCCGATAGCTGCGATACCTGTGGGCGGCCCGCTGACACTTATGGTCAAGACCAATGTGTGGTTGAACCCCCACAACGGTGATCAGATTGCTCTTGAGGTTACGCGAACTCAACCCCCGTCCAATCCGTTGCCGACAGACTTCACGCGGCTGCCCCGGGTAAGGCTCGGTGACGTGGGCACCCGCCCTGTAGATTTTCCGATCACAGTGCCCACTGAATATCTGGGTGAGAATGCAACCCCGGACGGACCGACGCCGATCTGGGTTCGTAGCGTGCTGTTTGAGCGGGGGCTCAACCCGCTGACCGGTGTTGTGATGCAGTTTTTCATCGACCGTACCGGTGCCTGGCAAGCGAAACCTGCACAAACAGGGACAAATCCAGGGCAGGTTCCAGGCGCCAGAACAGTTCCGCCAGCCACGTTTCCCAATGCCCCGGGCGATCTGGATGACACCTGGGCGAATCAGCCAGGTAACGAAGGGGGATTGCAGGTAGAAATTGATACAGGCTACGCCAACGCTCAGCCCGATGACACGTTAACCCTGTACGTGGGAGGCGTACGTACCAATCCTCCGCAGGTGCCCCCTTTTTTCAACGGAACGATGCCTATCGATGGCAAGCTGTCGATCCCGACCGCGGAGCTTCGCAAGGTAACGAGCGGCAGAGCGTTCATCTGGTTCATCATCACTGACGTTGCTGGCAACCCGAGCGCATGGGGTGTGTATTTCAAAAACGTACGTTTTTTGCCATTGCCTAAACTGGGGGTCATTACCGTCCCGGCAAACGAAGATGGTCTGATTGATCTAAACGATGCGCGTGCAGGTGTGAAGGTAAAAGTCAGCCGGTTGGCAGATACAATCGGCACCGACGGAGTGAGCCTGACGTACGGCGCTCAACCGGCCCAGGATCTCCAATTCAATGCACTCACGGAGCTGGAGTTTACTATTCCTTGGTCGAGTCTGAGCAAGGAGTACTTCGATAACCAGACGGGTACGAATTTTGAGTTGGACGTGGTCATCAAAGCTGACTTGATGCGTGGCGGTTTATCGATCGACAGTGGAACAATAACTGTAAAAACAGATTTCTCGACGTATCCGCCTTACACGGTTGACCCGACGGGGGGGGGGGGGGGGGGGGGTCGGGGG
>NZ_JASCPT010000014.1:0-72705 GCF_029959775.1 Pseudomonas sp. PS01270
CGCGAAGACGGAATGTCAGTCGACATTTAGTTTGACTGACCCAGCGCTTTCGCGAGCAGGCTCGCTCCCACATTGAAAGGAGATTCATCCATGAAAAAAGTGTTGACCCTCGCCGCCGCCACCCTGCTCAGCGCCTGCCAATCAACCACCCCCGCCGGCAAGGCCAGCCTCGACGGCGAAGTCTTCTACCTGCAACGCATCGCCCTGCCCCCGAGCGCGACTCTGAGCGTGAGCCTGCAAGATGTGTCGCTGGCCGATGCACCGGCCATCGTCCTCGCTGAACAGAACGGCCCGATCAAAGGCCAGGTGCCGCTGCCGTTTCATTTGAGCTACGATCCGGCGCAGGTCAAATCCGGCCACCGTTACTCGGTCAGCGCACGTATTGAAGTCAACGGCGAGTTGATGTTCATCACCACCGAAAACCATGCCGTGCAGCTCGACGGCAACGACCCGCAGCCGCTGAAAATCCGCGTCGACGCCGTTCGTTAATCCATTTTTCGCCACAAGGAAGCCGCCATGCGCCGCCCTACCCTTCGCTTCGCCGCCGCCTGCGCCGGTCTGCTGATCTCCGCCAACGCCTTGGCCTTGTCGCTCAACGACCTGTCGCAACAAGACGCCACCGGCGGCCTCAAGGACGCCCTGACCCAAGGCGCACAGATCGCCGTGAAACAACTCGGCACCCCGGGCGGCTTCAGCAATAACCCCGAAGTGAAAATCGAACTGCCAGGCAAACTCGGCAAAGCCGCAAGCAAGATGAAAGCCTTCGGCATGGGCGCCCAGGTCGAAGAACTGGAAACCGCGATGAACAAAGCCGCCGAATCCGCCGTGACCCAGGCCCAGCCAATCCTAGTCGATGCAGTAAAGAAAATGAGCGTGGCCGACGCCAAAGGCATCCTCAGCGGCGGCAACGATTCGGCGACCCAATACCTGAACAAATCCAGCCGCGAACAGATCCGCGCGAAATTCCTGCCCATCGTCAAGCAAGCCACCGACAAGGTCGGCGTCGCGCAGAAATACAACGCCTTTGCAGGTCAAGCTGCGGCTTTCGGTGTCGTCGACGCCAAGAGCGCCAACGTTGAAAGCTACGTCACCGAACAGGCACTCAACGGTTTGTTTGAAATGATCGGCAAGCAGGAAGAAACAATTCGTCAGAACCCGGCCGCTGCGGCGACGAGTCTGGCGAAGAAGGTGTTTGGTACGTTGTAATTTCCGAACCACAAAAAAAGCCCGCTCAACTTCCTCGGTTCAGCGGTTTTTTTTGCGCATCCGCTTTGTGGATCGACCGGACCGAGGACACGATTCACCGCAGTTCAGCAAGGGAAATCCTCTGCCGATGCGCAGTCATAGCGGGAAGTCGGGCTGATTACCAGAGCAACGTCGGCTTGAGATACCGAGTCAGTATCCGCAAAAGAAACAGATCAAAAGCCCCTCACCCTAGCCCTCTCCCGGAGGGAGAGGGGACTGACCGAGGTGTTTAGGCGAAATACGCCGACTTGCGATACCGAGTCGAATGCAGATTTTGGAACGCCCAAAATCGGCTCCCTCTCCCTCGGGAGAGGGCTGGGGTGAGGGGCAGCAACAACACAAATCAAAAGCCGAACACCCACGCTTTTCACCACTCAATAGGCCGAGTGTCAGCTCGCCTGCTCTTGATCTTGATCCACCGGCGACGTCGGAAGGCTGAGTGGAGGGACTGATCCGGCGTGGGAGCGCAGCGACCGTCTGGCGCAGCCAGACACAGCGCAAGGAAGTGCAGCGAAGGAACGCGAGCCTGCGAGGGACGGACGCAGGAGCAAGCCTTTTCGGTTACCTTTTTGCTGGGCCGGCACTCCGGCGTTTGAAAAAGGTGACGGCGTAAGAGCGGAACCGTAATCAGCAACACCCACAGCAACGGATATACACCCAAAACCCCACGTCATGGTCGGCCCGAAGGCCGCCACGACACAAAAACCTCAAGCCTCCTTACGCACCCTGAACCAGGCCGCATACAACGCCGGCAAAAACAACAGCGTCAGCGCCGTGGCCACAATCAGCCCGCCCATGATCGCCACCGCCATCGGCCCGAAAAACACACTGCGCGACAGCGGAATCATCGCCAGCACCGCCGCCAGCGCCGTCAACACAATCGGCCGGAACCGCCGCACCGTAGCCTCGATAATCGCCTGCCAAGGCTTAAGCCCCGAAGCAATATCCTGCTCGATCTGATCGACCAGAATCACCGAATTGCGCATGATCATCCCGGACAATGCGATGGTCCCGAGCATCGCCACAAACCCGAACGGCTGCCGGAACACCATCAGAAACAACGTCACCCCGATCAAGCCCAACGGCGCCGTCAGAAACACCATCGCCGTGCGCGAGAAACTGCGCAACTGCACCATCAGCAAGGTCAACACCACGACAATGAACATCGGCACCCCGGCATTCACCGACTTCTGCCCGCGCTCGGAATCCTCCACCGTGCCGCCGACATCCAGCAGATAACCATCGGGCAACTCAGCGCGAATCGGGTCCAGCGTCGGCATGATCTGTTTGACCAGCGTCGCCGGTTGTTCCTTGCCATAAATGTCCGCGCGTACGGTCACGTTTGGCAGGCGGTTGCGGTGCCAGATGATGCCTTCCTCGAAGCCGTATTCCAGCGTGGCAATCTGCGACAACGCCACACTGCGACCGTTATCGGTCGGCACCGCCAGGCTCGGCAACAACGACAATTCAGTGCGCTCGTGCACGGTGCCGCGCAGCAGAATCTCGATCAATTCGTTGTCTTCGCGGTACTGGCTGACCGTCGAGCCGACCAGCGAACTCTGCAGGAATTTCGCCAGATTGGCGGTGCTCACACCGAGGGCGCGGGCGCGATCCTGGTCGATATTCAGGTAGACAACTTTGCTTGGCTCCTCCCAGTCCAGATGCACGTTGACCACATGCGGATTCTCGCGAACCTTTGCCGCCACCTTGCGCGCCAACGCACGGACTTCTTCGATGTGCTCGCCCGTGACGCGGAACTGCACCGGATAGCCAACCGGCGGGCCATTTTCCAAACGAGTGACCCGCGAACGCAGGGCCGGGAACTGTTCGTTGAGGGTTTCGATCAACCAGCTGCGCAGCGCTTCACGCTCTTCGATGGTTTTTGCCAACACCACGAACTGGGCAAAACTCGCCGCCGGCAGTTGCTGATCCAGCGGCAGATAAAAGCGTGGCGAACCGGTGCCGACATAGGCCACATAATTGTCGATGCCGGCGTGCTCCTTGAGCAGCGCCTCGAGGCGTTTGACTTCACTGGTGGTGTTGGCCAGCGAAACGCCTTCGGCCAGTTTCAGGTCGACCATCAACTCCAGCCGGTTCGAAGCCGGGAAGAACTGCTGCGGGACGAATCGGAACAGCATCACCGAGGCAATGAACAGGCCCACGGTCAGCACGATCACCGTCTTGCGATGGGCCACGCACCACTCCACCAGACGCCGGACGCGCTGATAAAACGGCGTGGCATACGGATCCGGTTGACCATCGCCAGTGCCGTGTTTTGCCGCGTGAATTTTCGCCAGATCCGGCAGGAGTTTTTCCCCCAGATACGGCACGAACATCACCGCCGCGACCCATGAGGCGAGCAAGGCAATGGTCACTACCTGGAAAATCGAGCGGGTGTATTCACCGGTGCCGGACTGCGCAGTGGCAATCGGCAGGAAGCCGGCGGCGGTGATCAGCGTGCCGGTAAGCATCGGGAATGCGGTGCTGGTCCAGGCATAACTCGCCGCGCGAATGCGGTCGAAGCCCTGCTCCATTTTGATCGCCATCATTTCCACGGCGATGATCGCGTCGTCCACCAGCAGACCCAGCGCCAGCACCAGCGCACCGAGGGAAATCTTGTGCAGACCGATGCCGAGGTAATACATGCAAGCGAAGGTCATCGCCAGCACCAGCGGAATGGTCAGCGCGACGACCATGCCGGTGCGCACACCGAGGGAAAAGAAGCTCACCAGCAAGACGATCGCCAACGCCTCGACCAACACCTGGACGAACTCGCCGACGCCGGTTTTTACCGCTGCCGGCTGATCGGACACCTTGCGCAGTTGCATGCCGGCCGGGAGGTTTTTCTGGATCCGCGAGAACTCGCCCTCCAGTGCCTTGCCCAGCACCAGAATGTCGCCGCCGTCCTTCATCGCCACGGCCAGACCGATCGCGTCGTCGCCCATGAAACGCATGCGCGGCGCCGGTGGGTCGCTGAAACCGCGACGCACATTGGCGATATCGGCGATGCGGAACGTACGATCGGCGACGCGGATCGGAAAGTTCTTTATCTCATCGACTGTCTGAAAATTCCCCGAGACGCGTAGCTGCAAGCGCTCGCTGCCGGTTTCGAAGAACCCCGCCGTGGACACCGCGTTCTGTTCCTCCAGCGCCTGCTGCACCGCCGCCAGCGGCAAGCCAAGAGTGGCGAGTTTGACGTTGGACAGCTCGACCCAGATTTTCTCGTCCTGCAACCCAAGCAGTTCGACCTTGCCGACGTCCTTGACCCGCTGCAGCTGAATCTGGATGCGGTCGGCGTAATCCTTGAGCACGGCGTAGTCGAAACCGTCGCCGGTCAACGCATAGATATTGCCGAAGGTGGTGCCGAACTCATCGTTGAAGAACGGCCCCTGAATTCCCGGCGGCAAAGTCTGGCGAATGTCGCCGACCTTCTTGCGCAACTGGTACCAGAGATCAGGGATCTGCTTGGAGTGCATCGAGTCGCGGGCGATGAAGGTGACCTGGGATTCACCGGGGCGGGAGATCGACATGATGCGTTCGTACTCGCCGGTTTCCATCAGTTTCTTTTCGATCCGTTCGGTGACCTGGCGCGAGACCTCCTGCGCGGTCGCACCGGGCCAGCGGGTCTGAATGACCATCGCCTTGAAGGTGAACGGCGGGTCTTCACTCTGGCCGAGTTTGGTGTAGGACAACGCGCCGACAACGGCGAGCAAAAGCATCAGGAACAGTACGATCTGGCGATTACGCAACGCCCATTCGGAGAGGTTGAAGCGCATCGGGGCTTACTCCTTGTTCGCCAGATTGACCACACGATTGGAGCGATCCACTGGTCGCACCTGCTGGCCGTCGAGCAATACGTGAACGCCGGCAGCCACCACCCAGTCGCTCGCATTCAAGCCTTCGAGCACCGCCACGCTTTTCTCGCCGAACGGACCGACCCGTACCGGAGTTTTCTTCAACGTGTTGTTGCCGTTGACCACCCAGACGTAAGTCGCACCGTTTTCAGCGGTCAGCGCGGAAAGCGGTATCGACAGCGAGACACTGTCAGCCGCTTGCACGAACACCCGGGCGCTCTGCCCCAGTTCAGCCGGGACTTTGCCGCTGGTGAACGAGATACGCGCAGCAAAAGTGCGTGAGCGCGGATCGGCGGACGGCGACAACTCGCGGATCTGCCCGGCGAAGCGTTGATTCTGCTGTGCCCACAATTCCACGGTAACCGGCTGACCGACCTTGAAGCGGCCGAAGCTTTGCTCCGGCAGGCTGATCAATACTTCGCGCTCACCATCGGTGGCGAGGGTGAACACGGTTTGCCCGGCAGCGACCACCTGACCGACTTCCACCGAACGCTTGGCCACCACACCATCCTGCGGCGCACGCAGCACCGCGTAACTGGCCTGGTTGGTCGAAACGTTGAATTCGGCTTTGATTTGTTTAAGGCGGGCTTCGCCGGAGCGATATAGATTTTCGGCGTTGTCGTAGGCCGAGCGGCTGACCATCTGCCGATCCATCAGGGTTTTGTAGCGATCGCGCTCGGCGCGCACCAGGTTCAGATTGGCCTCGGCGGCGGCAACCTGCGCGCGGGTGGCTTCCAGTTGCAGGCGCACATCCTGCGGATCGAGTTCGGCCAAGGGCTGATCGGCCTTGACGCGCTGGCCTTCGTCGACCAGTCGTCGGCTGACTTTGCCGCCGATGCGGAATGCCAGATCAGGCTCATAACGGGCACGCACCTCGCCCGGATAACTTTCCATCGCCTGCGCCGAAGGCTCGGGCTGTACCACCATGGCCGGGCGTACGGTGACTTTGGTCACCTCTTCCTGACCGCACGCCGATAACAGGAACGCCAGACTGACTGGCACGGCAAAGGACAACGCATGGCGGAACATGGTGACGGACCTTTCGCGAATGAGGCTTGGAATATTTATACTGGCGGGTATGGTATTAATAGCAAACTCACCAGTCCAGTATTAAAAGCGAAGAATGTCGAACAATCTTTCAGCTCCAAACGGCCCGGGCCGCCCCAAGGATCTGGCCAAACGCCAGGCGATCCTGGATGCGGCGAAAACCCTGTTTCTCTGCCATGGCTACGCCAACACCAGCATGGACGCGGTGGCCAGCGAGGCCGGCGTGTCGAAGCTGACGGTTTACAGCCATTTCAACGACAAGGAGACGCTGTTCTCCGCTGCTGTCGTCGCGAAATGCGAGGAACAATTACCGCCGCTGTTCTTCGAACTGCCGGACGGCATCGCGGTGGAAAATGTATTGCTGAACATTGCCCGAGGCTTCCACCAACTGATCAACAGCGATGAATCGGTGAACCTGCACCGTCTGATCATGGCACTGGGCAGTCAGGACCCGAAGTTGTCGCTGATCTTCTTCGAGGCCGGCCCCGAGCGCGTGGTCAACGGCATGGAAGGTCTGCTGACGAAAATCCATGCGACCGGCGCGCTGAGCATTGACCAGCCACGAAATGCCGCCGAGCACTTCTTCTGCCTGATCAAAGGGGCGGGAAATTTTCGTTTGTTGTACGGCTGCGGCGAGCCGCTGACCGGAGAGGCAGCGGAGCGGCATGTGCGGGAGGTGGTGGGGTTGTTTATGAGGGCGTACAAACCCTGACAGTTTTGCGGTGCTTGTGCAGACCGCTTCGCGAGCAGGCTCGCTCCCACACTGGAATGCATTTCAACTGTGGGAGCGAGCCTGCTCGCGCATGGGGCGACGCAGTCTCAGGGCTTCAGCGCTTTCTTCGGATAAATGTCATACCGGCTCGATTTGCCATCCAGCGCATGGCTCGGTTTCGGCCCTTCGATGCACGGCGCCTTGCGCGGGCGTTTGACTACCACCCGGTGCGTGGCCAGCGCCAGCGCGGCTTCAAGCAGGGCCGGGGCATCCGGATCATCACCGACCAGCGGGCGGAACAGGCGCATTTCCTTTTTCACCAGCGCGGTTTTCTCACGATGCGGGAACATCGGGTCGAGGTAGATCACCTGCGGTGGCTCCCCTTCCCAATCACGCATGACCTCGATGGAATTGCCCTTGAGCAATTTCATCCGCGCCACGATCGGCGCTACATCGAAATCTTCTGCCGCCCGGGCCAGGCCGTCCTCAAGCAGTGCGCCGATCAGCGGCTGACGCTCGATCAGGCTCATTTCACAACCGAGACTGGCCAGCACAAACGCGTCCTTGCCCAGCCCCGCGGTGGCATCGAGCACACGCGGGCGCACGCCTTGGGCGATGCCGACAGCCTTGGCAATCATCTGCCCGCTGCCGCCGCCATACAAACGACGATGCGCCGCGCCGCCTTCGACGAAGTCGACCCGCACCGGTCCAGGCGCATCCGGGCCAAGCTGCTGCAACTGCAAACCCTGCTCGCCGACCTGCAAGACGAACTCGCCGTGCGCCTCGCCGAGCGGCAGGCCGAGACGTTCGGCCCAGTGCTCGGCTTGCGCTTGAAACGTCGGGGCGAGGGCCTGGACATGGATGCGGCAGGCCGCAGGTGACTCGATCATGAAAAAACGCTCAAAAAAGTTAAGGATCGACAAAAACCGCCGATAAACCATTCAACGCGCATTTTGCCAGAGCTGAGCGTCAACCGAAAAAAATGTCAGGCATTCTTCCCACATCGATTGGCTACGTTTCGCCCCATGGCGACTTCAGCCGTCATAACACTCAAGCACTGAGCGGCGTCAGTCACCTGTGGCAGGATTTCTTTGCCCAGGCCCTGGCCGAACAGACGAGTGAAGTGGTGCCTGCCTGTGGCACGTTTCCACCGGTTGACCTGAACAGCCCGGAAGAACCAACCGTTGGCAGCGAGCTGCACGCGCACATCGTCAGCCAGCGCGAGTGCGATGTGGTCGAAACCCAGGTTCGCCCGCCAGAGCCACTGTTCCTGCCGATCGCCGAGTTCGAAATGGAGCTGCTGGACAAGCCGTTCCCACCGTTCCCGCCAGAAGAACTCAAGGCTCAGCAAGAGCAACAGGATTTCGACAGCAGCTGGGTACGCCCGATTGTGATCAACAATGGCCAGCCAGTGCCGGAGCCAGGCCCTGCTCCGCAGAAACGTCCGCTGTACCTGCCGATCGCCGAGTTCGACCTGGACTTGCTGCAGAAGCCTTACCCGCCGTTCCCGCCGGAAGAGATCGTCGAACAGCAGAAGGCCCTGGACTTCGATAATGGCTGGGCTCGCCCGATCGTTCTGCAGAACCTGCGCCTCGCCGCCTGATTCTCAGCGACACACGCTCCAGCGCCCGACATCGACATGAAAGTGATTGCGATGAGCGGCGTTGTAGTCCGGACTCAACACCACACTGAATGACTCACAGGCGCCGTCACGCAGCTGGCGCAGAAACTCTGCGTCCTGATTCTGCTTGGGCCAATCCTTGAGCACGCTGATCGTGCGCCCGTCAGCCAGGCGGAAACCGGCAATGTCCAGCGCGTCGGCACTCGCATGTCGGCTGAGAGCGCCGCTCTCACGGTTGTAGACATTGCGACAGGCAAAGCTGCCGAGGTGATCGACCCGCGCGATTTTCTGGCCGTAAACCGATTGCGCCGCCGGTTGCAGGGTGTGGTGTTCAAACATTGCGTAGGCCACCGCCAGCGGGCAACTGGCGATGAAACTGCTGCTCAGCGCCACTTCACCGCCCTGCACCCGCAGAGCACCGATCAGCGGACACTTGGCGCCCGGGCTGTCGGCCTGGGGACTGACGCGCAGATCCGAGCTGCTCAATGCCTGTGCGCAAAGCTCGGAATCACTGCGCAGGCGCATGAGTTTGTAACCGGTCAGCCAGTTGGGCGCGGCTTTTATGTCCAATGGCGCCCACGGGTTCCACTGCGGCGGCACGTCCAGCCAGCCACGCCAGACACTCACCGCGCCACCAGCGATCGCGAGCAACACCCCCCAGAACAGCCAACGTCCCATGCTCAGTCCTTGAAGAGTTGATTGGCCTTGGCATACGGCATCGACTGTGACGTGAAGCCAAAGGTGCCAAATTGCTGGATTTCTTCAGCCGCTCGGAAGAACTCGCCGAACGCCGCCAGCGCCAGTGCCGAGCCGGTGCTGATGCGGCGTACGCCCAGTTCCTCGAGCTGTTGCACGGTCAGCTTCAAACCGCCAGACATCAACACATTGACCGGTTTCGGCGCCACCGCTTGCACCACTGCGCGCACTTCTTCGGCGCTGCGTAAACCCGGTGCATAGAGCACGTCGGCACCCGCTTCGGCAAATGCCTGCAAACGGCGAATGGTGTCGTCGAGATCGGGATTACCGTGCAGGTAATTTTCGGCGCGAGCCGTAAGAATGAAGGGAAACGGCAGCGTGCGTACCGCCGCGACAGCAGCTTCAATCCGTGCGACGGCGTGTTCGAAGCAATAGATCGGCGCGTCCGGACGGCCCGTAGCGTCCTCGATCGACCCGCCCACCGCGCCCGCTTCGGCGGCACGGAGAAGACTCTGCGCGGACTCGAGCGGATCATCGGCAAAGCCGTTTTCCAGGTCCACCGCCACCGGCAGATCCGTCGCCGCGACAATCGCCCGGACATTGGCCAGGGTCTCGTCGAGACTCAACGCGCCATCAGCTTTGCCCTGAGAAAACGCGTAACCGGCGCTGGTGGTGGCCAAGGCCTGATAGCCAAGACTGGCGAGCATCTTCGCCGAGCCGGCATCCCACGGATTGGGGATGACGAAGATCCCCTGGCGATCATGCAGGGCCTTGAAGGCTTGGGCTTTAAGGAGTTGCTGTTGACTGACTTGGACGTTCATCGACGGGCTCCCGGGCAGAAAAAACCCGCCTCAGAGCAAGCCAAGCTGCTCGGCGGCGGGTTCTCTGTATAGCTCAGGCAGCGCGGGCAAGCCAGGCAAACGTTGCATCAGTTTTGCGTGAAAACGTTGCGCCAGTTTCGCTGCCAACAGGTTATCGGCGGTATGCAGAAAGACGTAGGGCGTGCGGCCCTCTTCGATCCATTCAGCGACTTTCGCCACCCACGGCACAAGAAACGCATCGTTTGCCTCAAGCTCGGGATGGCCGATGAAACGCACCTGCGGAAACTGCGTGAACGCCGCCGGACGCGTCGGTACACGCGGTTTTTTTGACTGCGCGTGGATCACCGAGGACTCGGTCGACAAGCAGCTGAACAGCGCGCGCGGGTCGAGACAGATGCGCTCGACCCCGCGATCCAGCAACAGACGATTGAGCAGACGTTCGCTCTCGCCCTTGGCGAAGAACTGTTCATTGCGCACCTCGACCGCAAGCGGGCAATCCAGCGCATCGATAAACGCCGCGAGCTCCGGCAGACGCTGCGGCGTGAAGCTTTTCGACAGTTGCAGCCACAGCGGCGAAACACGTTCGCCTAACGGCTTGAGTAATTGCAGGAAGGTTTCGGCAGCGGTCAGCTGTTCGCGCAGGTCGCCGCTGTGGCTGATGTCGCCGGGGAATTTGGCAGTGAAGCGAAAGTGCGCCGGCATGATCTCGGCCCAGCGCTGCACAGTGGCTGGCGACGGACTGGCGTAGAAGGTGGTGTTGCCTTCGACGGCGTTGAACACCTGGCAGTAGAGAGCGAGAAAGTCGGAGGTTTTTGCGTCTACCGGATACAGATACTCGCGCCAGGCATTTTCGCTCCAGGACGGGCAACCGAGGTAGTAAGGCAGATCCATCAGATATACAGATCGAGGCCCAGCACGTCTGCGTCCCAATCGACAAAACCGGCGGTGCTCAGGTAGCTGGCCAGGGCCATGGCTACGCTTTTCTTCATCGCGCGGTGGTAGATCATGTCTTGTTGACGGGCAGGCAGGTTGCTCAGGCGTTGCGCGGTGGCTTGAGCGGCACGAGCGGCCATCTGCTCTTCGCTCGGGAATTCCAGCTCGCCGTCGATGATGTCGACGGATTCATCCAGCGCCGCATTGCCTTTACGCGGCTTGCGCTTGATGGGGTAGGACTGAGTGGAAACGCCGTCTATACGCATAATGTCATGCTCGGTATCAATGATGGCAATTTAGCGGCACTTGACCGACTTAGCAAACCGCCGAGTGATAACTAGAACACATAAAGCGCAAAAGGTTTAAAACCGGAGCTGGAAACTGACGATTGGCAGGATTTGCAGAATGGCCCATGCACCCGTGGCGAGGGGATTTATCCCCGTTGGAGTGCGCAGCACTCCCCTGCATTTTTTCAGTGCCGCCGCATTTTCAGGACTTGCGACTGCTGCGCAGCCGAACGGGGCGGTGCGACGTTTCGCTAAATCCCCTCGCCACAAAATCAGCCCGGAGGTTTCAGCGGGCTTTCGGGGTGGCAACTTTATCGCGCAGGTAGACCGGCTGGGCGTCATCTGCCGGGATCGCCTCACCGCGCTCCCAGGCGAAACGCGCCAGCCTCAACAGGTCTTCGGCGTGGGGCAGCATGCCGGCGTCGGAGCCGCTCAGATTGACCGCAATGCGTTCACCATAACCCCAACCGGTACCGGCACCGAACCAGTCACCTGTGGCATCGGCCGGTAGCGCAGCCACCTCCGGCGGCAGCACCGCTTCGGCGCCAACCAGACGCATCTCCCCCGCCGTCTCGCGGTAGCAGCCCCAATACACTTCATCCATCCGCGCATCGATCGCAGCCGCGACCTGGCTTACACCCTGCTCACGAAAGGCACGCTGCGCCAGCACGGCAAGGTTGGATACCGGCAATACCGGACGATCCAGAGCAAAGGCCAAACCCTGCACCACACCGATGGCAATGCGCACACCGGTGAACGCGCCCGGGCCACGGCCGAAGGCAATCGCGTCGACAGCTTGCAACGTGGTACCCGCATCGGCGAGCAATTGCTGGATCATCGGCAGCAGCTTCTGCGCATGCAGACGCGGGATCACCTCGTAATGGCTCGTGACCTTGCCGTCATGCAGCAAGGCAACGGAGCAAGCTTCAGTCGCGGTGTCCAGGGCCAGCAAGGTGCTCATCGATGTTTCCAAAACAGGGGTGGGGAAAAAAGTGCGTCAGTATAAACAACTACGGCCCGCAAGCGGGCCGTGGATGATGCAGCCGATCAGACTTTTCAGCTCAGCGCGGCCAGCACCTTGGTGGTGATTGCATCAACCGAACCCACGCCTTCAATGTGGCTGCACTTTGGCTTGCCGCCGTTGTTGGTGGAAAGGTTCTGGTAGAACTCTACCAGCGGTTTGGTCTGCGAGTGGTAGACCGACAGGCGATGACGTACGGTTTCTTCGGTGTCGTCTTTGCGCTGCACCAGCTCTTCGCCGGTGATGTCGTCCTTGCCAGCCAGTTTCGGCGGGTTGTAGACGATGTGGTAAACGCGGCCGCTGGCTTCGTGAACACGGCGACCGGCGATGCGCTGAACGATTTCGTCGTCTTCTACAGCGATCTCGACCACGGCATCCAGCTCGACGCCGGCAGTGACCAGCGCTTCAGCCTGCGGAATGGTGCGCGGGAAGCCGTCGAACAGGAAACCGTTGGCGCAATCAGGTTGAGCGATGCGGTCCTTGACCAGCGCGATGATCAGGTCATCCGACACCAGGCCGCCGGCATCCATGATGCTCTTGGCTTGCACGCCCAGTGGAGTGCCAGCCTTGACCGCAGCACGCAGCATGTCGCCGGTGGAGATTTGCGGAATGCCGAATTTCTCGGTGATGAACTTTGCCTGAGTACCTTTACCGGCCCCGGGAGCTCCCAGCAGAATGACGCGCATCGATGTGCTCCTCAATTTTTTATATAAAAGCTTTACAAAACAAAGGATTCGCTCGTAACCGGCGGATCCTGAAAATACGGGTCGTGGCCGCACAAACGGCCAAAGGCTGATCAAGATACACAGCAGGCTGCGCCCACACAAGACGCCAAAAGTCGGAGAAACCGACGCCCGCCGTGACCTCGCGACGCGGTAACCCAAGTCGCAACCCCATCAATAACTGTCGCTTCGCGGCACTTTCCTACGCCAGGAGAAGCGGCATCCGACCCTCATCGCGAATGCCGCCTGAGGTGATCAGCAACCTTAGCCGGTATTGCGCAGTCCGGCGGCAATCCCCGCCACAGACACCAGCAGCGCCTGTTCCACCGGGCTGCCCTGCTCGACATCCTGCTGCCGCGAACGCGCCAACAGCTCGGCCTGCAATAGATGCAGCGGGTCGAGGTAGGTGTTGCGCAAGCGGATGAATTCGAGGGTGTCCGGGCTGTGCGCCAGCAGCTGCGACTGCCCGGTCAGACCGAGCACGACGGTGCATGCCTGCGACAATAGGTCGCGTAACTGCGCGCCCAACGGCAGCAGATCAGCTTCAACCAGACGCTCGTCGTAGGACTGCGCAATATCCGCATCGGCCTTGGCCAGGACCATTTCCAGCATGTCGATACGGGTGCGGAAGAACGGCCACTGTTCGCGCATCTGCCCCAGCAACTCGCCCTCGCCGCGCTCCAGCGCCTTGCTCAGCGCCGTCTCCCAGCCCAGCCAGGCCGGCAGCATCAATCGGGTTTGGGTCCAGCCGAAAATCCACGGAATTGCCCGCAGGCTTTCGATACCGCCGGCACGGCGTTTGGCCGGGCGACTGCCGAGCGGCAACCGTCCGAGCTCCTGCTCCGGGGTCGATTGACGGAAGTACTCAACGAATTGCGGATTTTCCCGCACCACCTGGCGGTAAGCGCTGACACCGTCCGCCGCCAATTCGTCCATCAGATGGCGCCATTCCGGAGTCGGCGGCGGCGGTGGCAGCAAGGTCGCTTCGAGCACGGCAGCCAGATACAGATTGAGGTTTTGCTCGGCTATGTCCGGCAGGCCGAATTTGAAACGAATCATTTCGCCCTGCTCGGTAGTACGGAAACGCCCGGCCACCGAACCCGGTGGTTGCGACAGAATCGCCGCGTGCGCCGGTCCGCCGCCACGGCCAACGGTGCCGCCGCGACCGTGGAACAGTAGCAGTTCGACTTGCTGCTCACGGCAGATTTCCACCAGTCGTTCCTGCGCGCGATATTGCGCCCACGCCGCAGCGGTGGTGCCGGCGTCCTTGGCCGAGTCGGAATAGCCGATCATCACCTCCTGCGGGCCATGCAAACGCGCGCGATAGCCCGGCAACAGCAGCAGACGTTCCATCACCGGCCCGGCGTTGTCGAGGTCGGCGAGGGTCTCGAACAGCGGCACCACGCGCATCGGCCGCAGTACGCCGGATTCCTTGAGCAGCAGTTGCACCGCGAGCACGTCGGAAGCGGCGCCGGCCATGGAGATCACGTAGGAACCCAGCGACGCAGCGGGCGCGGCGGCGATTTCCTTGCAGGTGTTGAGCACTTCGGCGGTATCCGCCGATGGTTTGAAATGCGCGGGCAGCAACGGTCGACGGTTGCTCAGCTCCTCGGTGAGGAAGTTGATGCGCTGTTCTTCATCCCAATCTTCGTAGCGGCCGAGGCCGAGGTAATCGGTGATTTCGGTCATTGCCGAGCTGTGCCGCGTCGAATCCTGACGCACATCGAGGCGCACCAGGAACAGGCCGAACGTCACCGCCCGACGCAGGCAGTCGAGCAACGGCCCGTCGGCGATGACGCCCATGCCGCACTCGTGCAGCGAGTTGAAACACAACTGCAAAGGCTCGAGCAGGTCGCGATTGTCGTGCAGCACATCGGCGGTGGCCGGGGTCGGCGCGGTCAACGCGGCATGCGCCCAGTTGCGTGTGGCGCGCAGGCGTTCGCGCAGTTGCTTGAGCACCGCGCGATACGGTTCGGCACTGTCGCCGGCCTTGGCCTTCAGCGCGTCGCTGGCCTGCTGCATCGACAGTTCGGCAGCAAGGTGATCGACATCGCGCAGATACAAGTCAGCGGCCATCCAGCGCGCCAGCAGCAAGACTTCGCGAGTGACGGCGGCGGTGACATTGGGGTTGCCGTCACGGTCGCCACCCATCCATGAGGCGAAGCGGATCGGCGCGGCTTCCAGCGGCAAGCGCAGACCCGTGGCGGCGAACAGCGCCTGATCGGCCTTGCGCATATGGTTGGGGATCGCCTGCCACAACGAATGCTCGATCACCGCAAAGCCCCATTTGGCTTCATCGACCGGCGTCGGGCGGGTGCGGCGGATTTCTTCGGTGTGCCAGGCTTCGGCGATCAGCCGTTGCAGTTTGCTCTGGATCTGCTCGCGCTCGGCGCTGGTCAGGTCGCGATGGTCCTGCGCGGCCAGTTGCGCGGCGATCGCGTCGTACTTCTGGATCAACGTGCGTCGCGCCACTTCGGTCGGGTGCGCGGTCAGCACCAGTTCGATTTCCAGCCG
This sequence comes from Pseudomonas sp. PS01270, assembly GCF_029959775.1. Taxonomy (NCBI): domain Bacteria; kingdom Pseudomonadati; phylum Pseudomonadota; class Gammaproteobacteria; order Pseudomonadales; family Pseudomonadaceae; genus Pseudomonas; species Pseudomonas sp. PS01270. The sequence continues at coordinate 15,474 of NZ_JASCPT010000014.1, forward strand.
CGCCAGTTGCCGGGCCAGAGATTCGGCGCTGTGCCCTTCGCTGCGCAGGCGCGCGAGCAGTTCCGGCAACACCCGCGACTCGAACGGCGCCGGTTGCGACTCCTCGCGGCGATGGATCAGCTGATATTGCTCGGCGATGTTGGCCAGGTTGAGAAACTGATTGAAGGCCCGCGCGACCGGAAGCAATTCGTCTTCACTCAATTGATTGAGGCTGGCGCTCAACTCAGCGTCCATCGAGCCGCGCCGGTCGGCCTTGGCGCCCTTGCGAATCTGCTCGATCTTGTCGAGGAACGCCTCGCCGTACTGGTCTCGAATGGTGTTGCCCAACAGCTCTCCGAGCAGGTGAACATCTTCGCGCAAGCGTGCATCAATATCGGTCATCAGCAGTTCTCCAGCGGTAATCGGGGACAGCGCAGAAACGAATGCTTTGCCAGAGAGTGCCGCTCTGCGCCGCTTCTTACAAGCAGGCGACGAATTGACTTTAAACCTTGCCGGCGAAAGCTAGTCTCAACAGTAAGCCGTACGACGGCCCGCCGCCGGCGCTGCCGGACACTCACCCAGGCCTGCCATCAGCAGGCGCTAAATGAGGTCATCATGAAAATTCGTGAACTCGCCCAGCATTGGGAAGAAAACGCCAAAGGTCGCCTGACCGACACCGGCTACACGATTCATCTGGACGTCGAGGCCGCCGCGCGCCTGGCGGCAATTGCCGAGATGTATCCCAAACGTCATCCCGAGGAACTGCTCGGCGAACTGATCGGCGCCGCGCTCGAGGAGTTCGAAGCGAGCCTGCCGTATGTGAAGGGTTCGACGGTGGTGGCGACCGATGAGGAAGGTGATCCGTTGTATGAGGATGTCGGCCCGACGCCGCGTTTTCTGGCGTTGTCGCGCCGGCATTTGCATGATTTGTCCTCGGCTGAGAACAAGCAGAAGCACTGATTCGACACACATCTAAACCGTGGGAGCGAGCCCGCTCGCGAATGCGGATTTTCATTCAGCATTTGCGCTGGCTGACACATCGCATTCGCGAGCAAGCTCGCTCCCACATAGGCTGTATTCCAGTTCGAAAATTGGTTTATCAACGGACAAATTTACCCCCGCGCGTACCGCTCCAAAACCCTAAAGTTCCCGTGCCAGAGCCTTGTCAAAACGGTCAATTTAATTTTTGGCGGTAGGCCATCTTTTCTGAACTTTTCAAAAATGCCGCCGGTCGGAACAGGTAACCACGCCTGGAACGAGCGTTTCAATTCGCGTCTACAAGCGATGCTTTCGCCTCCTCTGCCAGGATGGATTCAGTTGTATTTTCAGGAGATGCCTAATGGAGTTGAAGACCATGAAAACCCAAACCTCGTTTTCCCACCTGCGCGGTCTGAAACTGGCCGCTCTGGCCATCGGCACCAGCTTCGTACTGGCCGGTTGCGCCGGTAATCCTCCGACCGAGCAGTACGCCGTCACTCAATCGGCCGTCAACAGCGCCGTCAGCGCTGGCGGTACCGAGTTCGCTGCGGTGGAAATGAAGCAGGCTCAGGACAAACTGAAACAAGCTGAAATCGCCATGCACGACAAGAAGTATGACGAGGCCCGTCGCCTGTCCGAACAGGCTGAATGGGACGCTCGCGTCGCTGAACGCAAGGCTCAGGCCGCCAAGGCCGAACAGGCTGTGAAGGATTCCCAGAAAGGTGTTCAGGAACTGCGTCAGGAAAGCCAGCGCACTGTGCAGTAAGCGCGCATCCCGACTGCAAAGCTGAAACTCTTACCGATAGAAAGGACGACAAATTATGCGTAAGCAACTGATGATTCCCGCTCTTCTGGCCGCAAGCGTTGCACTGGCTGCCTGCTCCACCCCGCCTAACCCGAACCTGGAACAGGCGCGCACCAACTACGCCGGCCTGCAGGCCAATCCACAGGCGAGCAAAGTCGCGGCACTGGAAACCAAAGACGCCAGCGATTACCTGGACAAGGCCGACAAGGCCTATCTGGACAAAGAAGATGCAGCCAAGGTTGACCAACTGGCTTACCTGACCAACCAGCGCGTGGAAGTGGCAAAGCAGACCATCGCTCTGCGCACCGCTGAAAACAACCTGAAAAACGCCGCTGCGCAACGTGCCCAGGCTCGTCTGGATGCCCGTGACCAGCAGATCAAACAGCTGCAGGACAGCCTCAACGCCAAGCAGACCGATCGCGGCACGCTGGTGACTTTCGGTGACGTGCTGTTCGCCACCAACAAGGCTGATCTGAAATCCAGCGGCCTGGTGAACATCAACAAACTGGCGCAATTCCTTCAGGAAAACCCGGATCGCAAAGTGATCGTCGAGGGTTACACCGACAGCACCGGCACCGCTAGCTACAACCAGTCGCTGTCCGAGCGCCGCGCGACTTCCGTGCAGATGGCCCTGATCAAGATGGGCGTCGACCCTTCGCGCATCGTCGCTCAGGGTTATGGCAAGGAGTACCCGGTAGCGGATAACGGCAGCGTTTCGGGTCGTGCGATGAACCGTCGTGTGGAAGTGACCATTTCCAACGACAACCAGCCAGTAGCACCGCGCTCTTCGGTGAGCTCGAACTAAGCTTCACTCGGTAACGCAAAAGCCCCGCCTGAACTGATCAGGCGGGGCTTTTTTGTGGGAGCAGACATCGTAGCCCCTCACCCCAGCCCTCTCCCAAGGGAGAGGGAGCCGATTTGTGTCGCTTTCAAAACTTGTGTTCGGCGCAATGGATCAGGTCGACTTAGCTTAAACAAACACCTCGGTCAGTCCCCTCTCCCTCTGGGAGAGGGTTAGGGTGAGAGCTGAACCTGCAGAATCACTCCTCCAGCTTCTGCGGGGTCTCTTCACCCATACACCGCACGGCTTTCTTCTGCGCATTAACCAGCACCCCGGTCAGGCCTTTCTGTTCGGTATCGAACAGCACCAGCACGCCATCGATGCACTGCGCCACTTGCGGCGCAGGCGTCAGCGAGACTTTGTAGTCCTCGCCCGGCACGGTCTTGAGCATGGTGAATTCGCTGAGCAGCAACGCATCCTCCGGCTTGGCAAAGTGCAGGTAGCCGTAGTACCACAGCGCCCCGACGGTGCCGAGGATGCTGCAGATACCGGTGATGATCAGCGGGATGGCATTACGTTCTTCAGTCATTGCGGGGTCTCATCTTCGGAATTCGGGGGCGGCGGATAGTTGGGGATTTCGCCGAGGCGGCGCAGGCCGTCGAAGTGTTCGGGGTCGTCGAGATAGCGCAGCATGACCTGACGCCACACCGGGTCGCCGAAGGTTTGCACATGACCGCCACGGGTCAGCTGCAACACGCGCGGCGGCGGCGCTGCCTGATACAGGCGAATGCCGTTGGCCATCGGCACCAGCGGATCGTCGATGCTATGGAAGATCAGCTTCGGCACGCCGGTCAGCTGCGCCATCGAGTTGATTGCGCTGTCGCCGTCCGGCACCAGCCACGACAGCGGCACTTGCAATGGCCAGGTCAGCCACGAAGTGCTGAGGGCGAATTGGCCGACACTGCGATAACTGGCCGGCACGCCATCCAGCACCAGGGCCTTGAGTTGTTTTTGCCGCTCCGGGTGCTGCGCCAGCCAATGCACCGACATCGCGCCGCCCAGACTCTGCCCGAGCAGCACCAGCGGTTTGCCTTTGACCTCGGGCGCGTTGTCGAGCCAGGCGAACGCGGCGTCAATGTCCTGATAGATCGCCGGCAGGCTCGGCTTGCCCTCGGACAAACCGTAGCCGCGATAGTCGACCAGCAGCACCTGATAGCCGTTCTTCGGCAACCACCAGCTGCCGCCCAGATGCATCGGCAAATTGCCGCCGTTTCCGTGCAGATGCAGGACCGTGCCTTTGACCTCGACGCCAGGTTTGGCCGGCAGCCACCAGGCGTTGAGTTTCAAGCCATCGGCGGTGATCAGGGTGACGGTGCGGTATTCGAGTTTGGCTTTGTCCGGGGTGAAGATCTGGCCCGGTTCCGGGTAGAACAGCAGCGAACTGCAACCGCTGAGGGTCAAGAGCAGGCAAAGGATGCCGAGGATTCTCATCCGGTGAAACCTCGCGAAATTTCAGGTTGAAATACGGTTGGATCGTTCCCACGCTCGGCGTGGGAATGCCGCCATGGACGCTCTGCGTCCACCGTGACGCGGAGCGTCATGGGATGCATCCCCACGCGGAGCGTGGGAACGATCAGCTATCAGAGGATATTGGAGTAATCCGCCTCAATCCGGTCCAGGCTCAAATGGTTGAGGAAGTTGGAGAAACACATCCACGCCGACAACGCATTCAGATCCCGGAACTGGTCCGGCAGATATTTCGGCGGCACCACCAGTCCTTCGTCCACCAGTTGGCGCAAGGTCCGCATGTCTTCCAGTGTGGTCTTGCCACAGAACAACAACGGAATCTGCTCGAGCTTGCCCTTGCGCACGCCCAACTGAATGTAGTTGTAAACCATGATGAAGCCCTTGAGGTAGGACAAGTCTTTGGTGAATGGCAGACCGGTCGGCGTCGAGCCACGGAAAACCCGGCTGGCATTGCCGTAGCTTTCGGCCATCTCGAAACCCTGCTCGCGGAAGAATTCGTAAATCTGCAAAAAGTCGGCGCCCTCCTCGACCATATGAATCGCACGGGTGCGGTTGGTCAGTTTGCGCAGGCGACTCGGGTAAGAGGCGAAGGTGATGATTTCCATCAGGATCGCCAGACCTTCCTGGGTCACCGTCGACGAGGGTGGGCCTTTCGACAGGAACGTGCAGATCGGCTGGTTCAAGCCATTGAGCGTGGTGCCGACATGCACCAGACCTTCGTGGACTTCCAGTGCGCGCACGTCGCGGTCGTTGAACAGCGCGTCGGTGCGAATCTTGATGTAGTCGGCGCCCGCCGCGGCGTCGGCGACGATGCCGTCGGACTCGAACACGCGAATGGTTTCTTCGGCCTCACCGAATACCTTGTTCAGTCGGGTTTGCAGCAGGTGCACCGCGTCTTTGGCGGTAAGGATCTTCGGTTCGTCCTTCAGATCGCCGCGCCCGTCAATGTTATTCAGGTAGTCGGACATCATCAGGCCGAGGTCGGCGAGGGTCGGATCACCGGCGTGAAAGGCATCGGACGCCGCGCCGTACAGCTCCTGCGAGATCAGGCCGAAGTCCTCGGTGCCGCGCGCCTCGAGCATGCGCACCACCATGCGGTATTCCTTGCACATGCGCCGCATGATCTGCCCGACCGGGTTGAACTGGCCGAGCTGGCGGGTGATGTCGCGCTCGATGTTCTGGAATTCCAGTTTGACCTGGCTCGAATCGAACGACAGCGGGCGGTTGAGGTAGTAGTCGCGATCCACCGCCGGCATTTCCTTGCCCTTGGCCTTGAGGAAGCCCTTGCGCACGTTGTCGTCCCACTTGACCGCATCGAGCACGCGGATCGGCGTCTGCGCCAGCACAATGCGATCGGACAACATGCGTATCGTCTGCTGGTAATCGTCCACCCGAAACTCCTGTAGAAAACGTGACGCAGGATTGCAGTACTGATCGTTCCCACGCTCTGCGTGGGAATGTCGCCCGGAACGCTCCGCGTCCCTTTTTGCTGCGTGACGCAGAGCGTCACAGGATGCATTCCCACGCGGAGCGAGGGAACGATCATCAACGGCTCGCTCCCGCAGGGTGCGTGAAACGCTAGACCGACGCCAGCACCAGGTGCATATACCGCGTCAGGATCCCGAGCATGTCCTCTTCGGCCAGAGGCTCGGCGTCGTTGAGCAGGCCCTGATATTCCATCCGGCCGATAATCGCCGTCAACACCTTGGCATCCTGCTGCGGTTCACGCGAGCCCAGTACCTGGAACAACTGGCAGGTGCCCTGCAGCAGAATCTGCTGGTGGGAGCGCACCAGAATGGCCAGACGCGGATTGAGCAGCGCTTCCTGGCGGAACGCCTGTTCGGCCATCAGATGCTCGCGGCGGTTGATCAGTTGCCGGTGCACGTAATCGGCCATCAGCCGCGCAATGTCATCGGCCAGTTGTGAGCGCGACTCCGGGCTGCCGTCGGCGCTGACCACCATTTCGCGCAGCAGACCTTCGTTATTGATCCACAACTTGGCCATGTACGCCGCGCTGCGTTCAACGTATTGGGCGAAGGTATCGGTGAGCAGATCATCGATGTCCTTGAAGTAATACGTGGTCGCCGACAGCGGCACGCCGGCCTCCGCCGCGACCGCACGATGGCGCACGGCACGCACGCCGTCGCGCACGACAATGCGCATCGCGGCGTCGAGAATGTCCTGGCGACGCTGCTCACTGCCCTGTCGGCTGGCCTTGCGGCCCTGGTACTGAACACTTTCAGCGACCGCAGTGGCGATACCCGCTGCACCTTCTTGAGCTAATGCACCCATCACGACAGCACTTCCTCTACTAATGCCAAATTAACCAATTGATACATTTGTACCAGACAGGCAATAAAAAGCCGCCTGTTTTAGGCGGCTTTTTAACTGAAACGTTTACGCTTGCGGTCGCATGTGCGGGAACAGGATCACATCGCGGATCGACGGCGAGTTGGTGAGCAACATCACCAGACGATCGATGCCGATACCTTCGCCGGCGGTTGGCGGCATGCCGTACTCCAGCGCACGGACGAAGTCGGCGTCGTAGTGCATGGCTTCGTCGTCGCCGGCGTCCTTGTCGGCCACCTGCGCCATGAAGCGCTCGGCCTGGTCTTCGGCGTCGTTCAACTCGGAGTAGGCGTTGGCGATTTCACGACCACCGATGAACAGCTCGAAGCGGTCGGTGACGTTCGGGTTCTCGTCGTTACGACGGGCCAGCGGCGACACTTCGAACGGGTACTGAGTGATGAAGTGCGGCTGCTCGAGCTTGTGCTCGACCAGTTCTTCGAAAATCATCACCTGCAATTTGCCCAGCCCCTCGAAGCCCAGCACCTTGGCGCCGGCCTTCTTGGCGATGGCGCGAGCCTTGTCGATGTCGTTCAGATCATCGGCAGTCAGCTCAGGGTTGTACTTGAGGATCGAGTCGAACACCGACAGACGCACGAACGGCTCGCCGAAGTGGAACACCTTGTCGCCGTACGGCACGTCGGTGCTGCCCAGCACCAGCTGCGCCAGCTCGCGGAACAGTTCTTCGGTCAGGTCCATGTTGTCTTCGTAATCGGCGTACGCCTGATAGAACTCCAACATGGTGAACTCAGGGTTGTGACGAGTCGAAACGCCTTCGTTACGGAAGTTGCGGTTGATCTCGAAGACCTTTTCAAAACCGCCAACCACCAGACGCTTCAGATACAGCTCTGGCGCGATACGCAGGAACATTTCCATGTCCAGCGCGTTGTGGTGAGTTTCGAACGGCTTGGCTGCGGCGCCGCCGGGAATGGTCTGCAGCATCGGCGTTTCGACTTCGAGGAAGTCGCGCTTCATCAGGAAGCTGCGGATGTGCGCGATCACTTGCGAACGCACGCGGAAGGTCTGGCGCACGTCTTCGTTGACGATCAGGTCGACGTAACGCTGGCGGTAGCGCTGTTCGGTGTCGGTCAGGCCGTGGTGCTTGTCCGGCAGCGGGCGCAGCGACTTGGTCAGCAGGCGCACGTTGGTCATTTCAACGTACAGGTCGCCTTTGCCGGAACGCGCCAGGGTGCCTTCGGCGGCAATGATGTCGCCCATGTCCCAGGTTTTCACCGCGGCCAGGGTTTCTTCGGACAGCGTCTTGCGGTTGACGTAGACCTGAATGCGCCCGGTCATGTCCTGGATCACCATGAACGAGCCACGGTTGAGCATGATGCGACCGGCAACCTTGACCGGGATTGCAGCCTCTGCCAGCTCTTCCTTGGTCTTGTCCGCGTACTGTTTCTGCAAGGCATCGCAGTAGTTTTCGCGGCGGAAGTCGTTCGGGAAGGCATTGCCCTTGGCGCGCTCGGCAGCAAGCTTTTCCTTGCGCAGGGCGATCAGGGAGTTTTCTTCCTGTTGCAGGGCTTGCGGGTCGAGTTGTAGGTCGCTCATGTCTTTAAGTATTCCATCAGGTTCGTTGCCCCCAGCCTTCGGCTGGGGATCGCGGGCGAGCCCGCTCCCACAGAGGGTGTTACAGGCCGGATTTCAGGCTCGCTTCCAGGTACTCGTCGATGTCGCCGTCGAGCACCTTGTCGCAATCGCTGCGTTCGATGTTGGTACGCAGATCCTTGATCCGCGAGGCATCGAGCACGTAAGAGCGAATCTGGTGACCCCAGCCGATGTCCGACTTGGTGTCTTCCAGCGCCTGCGAAGCGGCGTTGCGCTTCTGCATTTCCTGCTCGTACAACTTGGCCCGCAGCATTTTCATCGCGGTGTCCTTGTTGGCGTGCTGGGAACGCTCGTTCTGGCAGCTGACCACGGTGTTGGTCGGTACGTGGGTGATACGTACGGCCGAGTCGGTGGTGTTTACGTGCTGACCACCGGCACCGGAGGAACGATAGGTGTCGATCCGCAGGTCTGCCGGGTTGATTTCGATTTCCACCTTGTCATCGATCTCTGGCGAGACGAAAACAGCGGAGAACGAGGTGTGACGACGGTTGCCGGAGTCGAACGGGCTCTTGCGCACCAGACGGTGCACGCCGATCTCGGTACGCAGCCAGCCAAAGGCGTATTCGCCCTTGATGTGCACGGTCGCGCCCTTGATCCCGGCGACTTCACCGGCGGACAGTTCCATGATGGTCGCGTCGAAACCGCGTTTGTCGGCCCAGCGCAGGTACATGCGCAGCAGGATGTTGGCCCAGTCCTGCGCTTCGGTACCGCCGGAACCGGCCTGGATGTCCAGGTAGGCGTTGTTCGGGTCCATTTCATGGCTGAACATGCGGCGGAATTCCAGCTTGGCCAGATTTTCCTCGAGACGGGCCAGCTCGGCGACGACATCGCCCACTGCGCCTTCGTCGTTCTCTTCGACGGCCATGTCCAGCAGGTCGCGGCAATCGGCCAGACCGCCGTTCAGTTCGTCGAGGGTGTCGACGATCTGCGCCAGCGCGGCACGCTCGCGGCCCAGCTCCTGGGCGTATTCAGGTTTGTTCCAGACACTCGGATCTTCAAGCTCGCGATTGACCTCGGTCAGACGCTCATGCTTTTGATCGTAGTCAAAGATACCCCCGAATAGTTTCGGAGCGCTCGGACAGGTCCTTGATGGTGTTCAGGATCGGGTTGATTTCCATGACGGGCAGCACTCGTTGGCGAACTTTTGAAAGCCGGCGAGTATAACGTAAACAGGCTGTCGCGGCAGCCCGTCTGGCGGTGAATGGGCCGAGATTGCTGCCCTCACCCTAGCCCTCTCCCGGAGGGAGAGGGGACCGATCGGGGGATATTTGAAACATACGCCGAAATAGAATGGCTTCGCCGAATCCGTGATCGCCAAGCCTGAAGATCCACAATCGCTGCGATCTCTCAGGTCGATGTCTGGCCCGAGACACCTCGGTCGGCCCCCTCTCCCTCCGGGAGAGGGCTGGGGTGAGGGCAACGGCCGTTACTCGATCCCGACCTGATTGCGCCCATTGTTCTTGGCCAGATACAACCCGCGATCCGCCGCCGAAATCAGCAGCCGGCAATCACTCCCCGCCTGGGGCACCATGGTCGCCAGACCAATGCTGATGGTCAGACTGGAGCCCTCGGCCGGTGTGTTGTGCGGAATTTTCAGCGCCGCCACGGTCTGGCGCAGTTTTTCGGCCAACAGCCGCGCGCCGCCCGGCGAAGTGTTCGGCAGGACCAGCACAAACTCCTCGCCGCCGTAACGCGCCGGCAGATCCGATGGACGCGAGCTGGCGTCACGGATGGCTGCGGCGACCTTGCGCAACGCTTCGTCGCCTTCAACGTGACCGAAACTGTCGTTGTACGACTTGAAGTAATCGACGTCGATCATCAGCAACGACAGCTGCGTCTGATCGCGCAGCGAACGGCGCCACTCCAGTTCCAGGTACTCGTCGAAGTGCCGGCGGTTGGACAGCCCGGTCAGGCCATCGGAATTCATCAGCCGTTGCAGCACCAGATTGGTGTCGAGCAATTGCTGCTGGCTGACCCGCAACGCTCGGTACGCCGCGTCGCGCTGCAGCAATGTCATGTAGGAACGCGAGTGATAGCGAATGCGTGCGACCAGTTCAATGGTGTCCGGCAGCTTCACCAGATAATCGTTGGCGCCAGCGGAAAACGCCGCGCTCTTGATCAGCGGGTCTTCCTTGGTCGAGAGGACGATGATCGGGATGTCCTTGGTCGCCGGGTGATTGCGGTATTCGCGCACCAGGCTCAGACCATCAAGGCCGGGCATCACCAGGTCCTGGAGGATCACCGTCGGTTTGATCCGCACCGCCTGGGCGATGGCCTGCTGCGGGTCGGAGCAGAAGTGGAAGTCGATGTTTTCCTGATTCGACAGCCCACGGCGCACCGCTTCGCCGATCATCGCCTGATCATCCACCAACAACACCATCGCGGCGTTCTCGTCGGTTTTAATGTCGTCGATCTGTAAATCATTCATGAGCGGTCACCTGAGTACTGCGGGGGCCTGGATTGCCGATCAACCTGTTCATTTGGGGAAAATCTCCAGCAATCGTGGCGCTATCTTTTCCAGCGGGCGGATTTCCACCGCGGCATCGATCGCCGCGGCAGCCTTGGGCATGCCGTACACCGCACTGCTGTGCTGATCCTGGGCGATGGTCAAATAACCCTGCTGGCGCATGAGCTTAAGCCCTTGCGCGCCATCGCGCCCCATCCCGGTCAATAAAACCCCGACCGCGTCACCGTTCCAGTAACTGGCGACGCTCTCGAAAAACACGTCGATCGAGGGGCGATAGATCTCGTTGACCGGTTCGGCGGTGTAGGCCAGCGTGCCGTTTTTCAACAGGCGAATATGGTGATTGGTCCCGGCCAGCAGCACCGCGCCACTTTGCGGCGGCTCGCCTTCACGGGCCAGACGCACATCGAGGCCGCTGGCGCTGGCCAGCCATTCGGCCATGCCGGCGGCGAACACCTGATCGACATGCTGCACCAGCACGATCGCGGCGGAAAAATCCTTCGGCAGGCCTTTGAGCAGCACTTCCAGCGCCGCCGGCCCACCAGCAGACGAGCCGATCGCCACCAGCCGCTGACGTGACGGCGAACTGCGCGGCGAACTCGGCGCCGGACGCGCACGTGGCGCCTTGTCGCCGATCAGCCAACCGATGTTGAGGATCTTGCGCAACAACGGCGCCGCCGCTTCCTGGGCATTGCCGGCGCCGATCGCCGGCGTGTCGACCACGTCCAGCGCGCCGTGGCCCATGGCCTCGAACACGCGGTGCACGTTCTGCTGGCGGTCGACGGTGACGATGACGATCGCACACGGCGTCTCGGCCATGATCCGCCGCGTGGCTTCGACACCGTCCATGATCGGCATGATCAGGTCCATCAGAATCAGGTCTGGAGTGCACTCGGCGCAGCGTTGCACCGCCTCGGCACCGTTGCTGGCGACCCAGATCACCTGATGCGCCGGCTCGAAGGCCAACGCTCGGCGCAGAGCCTCCACCGCCAGGGGCATGTCGTTGACGATTGCGATCCTCATGTCCGCGCTCCTCCGATGAGCTCGACCACTGCATCGAGCAGGGCGTCGTCATGAAAACTGGCTTTGGCTAGATAATAGTCGGCGCCGGCATCCAGTCCACGGCGGCGGTCTTCTTCGCGATCCTTGTACGACACGACCATCACCGGCAGCGATTGCAGACGGTTGTCGCGGCGCAGCAGCGTGACCAGCTCGATGCCGTCCATGCGCGGCATGTCGATGTCGGTGATCAGCAGATCGAAGTTCTCCGAACGCAGCGCGTTCCAGCCATCCATGCCGTCCACCGCCACCGCGACGTCGTAGCCACGATTGAGCAGCAGTTTGCGTTGCAGCTCGCGCACGGTCAGCGAATCGTCGACCACCAAGACTCGTTTGCGCGCCGCTTCGGCAGCTTGATTGCCGTGGCGGGCAATGCGCTCCAGGCGCCCGGTATTGAGCAGCTTGTCCACCGAACGCAGCATGTCTTCGACATCGACGATCAGCACCACCGAGCCGTCATCGAGCAAGGCCCCGGCGGAGATGTCCTGAACCTTGCCCAGACGCTCGTCCAGCGGCAACACCACCAGCGTGCGCTCACCCACGAAGCGCTCGACCGCCACCCCATAAATCGCCTCGCGCTCGCGGATCACCACGACTTTCAGGGTAGCGCCATCGTTCTGACTGGCCGGGCGATTGAGCAACTGGCTGGCCGCGACCAGCCCGACATGCTGGCCTTCGTGCCAGAAATGCTGACGCCCCTCGACCTGCACAATGTCTTCCGGCGCCAGATCGCACATGCGTTCGATGTGCGCCAGCGGGAATGCGTAAGCCTCTTCGCCGACTTCCACCACGAGGCTGCGCACCACCGAAAGCGTCAGCGGCACTTCCAGATGGAAACGGCTGCCCTCGCCCGCCGTCTGCTCCAGCACCACGGCCCCACGCAATTGGCGAACCATGTGTTGAACAGCATCCAGGCCGACGCCACGCCCGGACACTTCGGTGACTTTGTCGCGCAGGCTGAAGCCCGGCAGAAACAGGAAGGTCAGCAGTTCCTCTTCGCTCAATTGCGCTGCGGTTTCGGCTGGGGATAACTGCCGTTCGACGATGCTGCGGCGGACTTTCTCCAGATCGACGCCACCGCCGTCATCGCTCAATTCCAGCACCAGCAAACCGGCTTGGTGGGAAGCGCGCAGGCGGATCAGGCCCTCTTCCGGCTTGCCCTTTAGCAGGCGTTGTTCCGGGGATTCGATGCCGTGATCGACGGCGTTGCGCAGCAGATGAGTCAGCGGTGCTTCAAGCTTTTCCAGCACGTCGCGATCGACCTGGGTTTTCTCGCCTTCGATCTCCAGGCGCACCTGCTTACCAAGGCTGCGCCCGAGGTCGCGAACCATGCGCGCCTGCCCACTCAACACGTCGGCAAACGGGCGCATACGACAGGCCAGCGCGGTGTCGTAGAGCACTTGTGCACGCTGGCTGGCCTGCCAGGCGAACTCGTCGAGTTCGGCGTTTTTCTCGCTGAGCAATTGTTGCGACTCGGCGAGCAAACGTCGCGCATCTTCCAGCGACTCGAGCGCTTCCAGGCTCAGCGCATGCTCCTTCAGGTGCACATTGAGATTTTCCAGTGCGCGCAGGCCGTTGTTCTGCATGCGTTTGAGGCGCTGCATGGTCGCCAGATGCGGCTTGAGACGCTGGGTTTCCACCAGCGATTTGCTCGACAGATCGAGCAGGCTGTTCAGGCGTTCGGCGGTGACGCGCAAGACGCGCTCGCCGCCCTCGGTGGTGCGTTTGTTTTTACGCGGGGTCGGCTCGGCGGGCTCGTCCATGATCGGCGCTGTCGCTGTTGGCGCGGGCTCGATCTGCAACTCGGCCATCGGCGGCGTGGCAACCACAGCGGCTGGCGCCGACGGATCGAGCAAACGCCCCATCAGCGTCACGTAGGCTTCAATGTCAGCAGGTTGCGGCGCATTGGCCGGCGTGGCGATGCGCATCAGCAGGTCGGTGCCCTGCAACAACGCGTCGATGTGTTCGGGACGCAGCAACAAACGCCCTTCCTGCGCACTGACCAGGCAATCCTCCATGACGTGGGCGACGCTGACGCCGCTGTCGATGCCAACAATGCGCGCCGCACCTTTGAGCGAGTGCGCCGCACGCATGCACGACTCCAGCTGATCGGCCTGGGTCGGATTGCGCTCCAGCGCCAGCAGCCCGGCGCTGAGCACTTGGGTCTGGGCTTCGGCTTCGAGGCTGAACAGCTCGAGCAGGGAGGCGTCGCGCATTTGCTCGGGGGTCATGTCAGGCTCCGGGTCACGGCGGACAACAGCTGTTCTTCATCCAGCCAGCGCAGGCTGCGACCGCGATATTGCAGAACGCCACGGGTGTACTTGGCACTGGCCTGCGCACCGGACTGAGACGCAGCATCGAGGATGCGTTCGTCGATCGCATGAATGCCGTCGACCTCGTCTACCGGCACCACCACCGGCCCGCCATGGGCAGCGATGATCAGCATGCGCGGCATGACTCGCCCGCCGCTGACCGGCGCAACGCCGCCGTCGAGGTCAAGCAGTTCCACCAGCGACAGGCACGCGACCAGCGCGCCACGGACATTGGCCACACCGAGCAAGGCCCGCGAGCGCTGGTGCGGCAGCGAATGTATCGCCTGCAACGGCGCAACTTCGACAAGCGTGCGCGTGGCCAGTCCGAGCCATTCCTCGCCGAGGCGAAACATCAGCAGCGAGCGGGTCTTGACGTCGATTTCGACTTTGCTGACAACTGCTTCGCGCTGGTCCTGCTGCAACGAATAGCGGTCGAGCAGGCGCGTGGCGGCGGCAGAATACACCGAGCAGTTGCGGCAATGAATGTGCTCTTCCAGCAACGGGCAGGACTTGTCGCCATGAATGCCGATGCGGTTCCAGCAATCGTCGATGGCGCGGGCGTCTTCGTGGGTAACGTTCAAGGTGTCGGACGCGCTCATCGTTTACGCTCACTGTCGGCGGTGCGCCCGCTGCGGGCGGCGCGCTCCTGCAATCGTCGGGCACCCGCCGTGTCGCCCTGAGCCTGCAGCAACGCGGCCAGGTGCATCAGCGCTTCGGGGTGTTGCGGCTCGAGGTACAAGGCCTTGCGATAGAAACCCTGGGCCTCGAGGCTCAGGCCGGCGACATCGCTGAGCAGGCCGAGCCAGTAGAACACCTGCGCCACCGGCTCATGGCTGCGCAGATAGTGTTCGCACGCGGCACGGGCCTCGGCGCTTTTGCCTTCATTGGCCAATGCGGCGATTTGCGCCAGCAGCGTCGCGGCGTCGGGGTTGGCAGTTTTTTTCGTTACCGGCAAAGCCGTCACGGCAGCGAACGGCCGATTGCGCACTGGCGCTGGCGGCGCGCTGCGCAATGGTTGGCTGACCGGCACGGCGACCGGTTTGGGCGTCGGCAGTGGTTCGGGGTGCGGCTCGCTGTGACGGCTGAAGGCGAACGACTGCGGGATGCCGATCGAGCGCATGCCCAAACGCCCGAGCAGACTGCCCTCCGCCGGGCCGATAAACAGCACGCCGTCAGCATGGGTCAGGCGCTTGAGCACTTCGAACACCTGCTTTTGCGTCGGCTGGTCGAAGTAGATCAGCAGGTTGCGGCAGAACACGAAATCGAAGGCTGGCTCGCTCGCCAACAGTGTCGGATCGAGGACATTGCCGACTTGCCAGCGCACCTGCTCGCGAACGTATTCGTTGACCCGGTGGCCGTCCTGCTCAGGCATGAAATGCCGATCGCGAAATTGCAGATCCTGCCCGCGAAACGAGTTCTTGCCGTAAACAGCACGGCGCGCCTTGTCCACCGACAACGGGCTGATGTCCATGCCGTCGACCTTGAACTGATGCGGCTGCAATCCGGCATCAAGCAAGGCCATGGCAATCGAGTAGGGTTCTTCACCGGTCGAGCACGGCAGGCTGAGGATGCGCAACGCGCGCATGTTGTTCAGCTCGGCGAGACGCTGACGGGCCAGTTTGCCCAAGGTGGCGAAGGATTCCGGATAACGGAAAAACCACGTTTCCGGAACGATCACCGCTTCGATCAGCGCCTGCTGTTCATCCCGCGAGCCTTGCAACAGCTGCCAGTATTCGTCGGCGTGGGCGGCCTGGGACAGCGTGGTGCGCTGGCGCACGGCGCGCTCGATGATCGCCGCGCCCACCGACGCGACATCGAGGCCGATGCGTTCCTTGAGGAAATCGAAAAAGCGCTGCTCATTGCTCATGGCTGCGCCTCAAGCTGCGCCGGATCACGCGGCGGATCGGGGAACAGCAAACTGCGCACGGCGTCATCGAGCAAGTCATTGACCCGCACCCATTGCAGCAATCCCTGCGCATCTTCGCGCACCGGGCCGAGGTACGGCGCCTCGCGGTTATCGAGGCCGTAGGGCTGGAAATCTTGCGGATGACAGCGCAGCGTGTCGGTGGCCTGCTCGAGAATCAGCCCGAGCCACTGCGCTGCTTGCGCTTGATCCGGCTGATAATTGACCAGCACCAGCCGCGTGCTGGTCCGCGCCTCGGCGGGTCGGCCGAAAGTCAGCGCGCTGAGATCGATCACCGGCACCACCGCCCCGCGATAGGCGAACACCCCGGCCACCCAATGCGGTGCCCGGGCAATCGGCTTCAACGGCAGGCGCGGCAGCACTTCGGCCACTTCGGTGGCGCGCAAGGCATAGCGCTCGCTGCCGATGCGAAACAGCAGAAACAGCGCCTGCTTCGCCACTGGCGCGGCGTCACGCTTGGCGATGATTTCGCTCATCAGACTTTGAATCGCGAAACGCCGCTGCGCAGGCCGACGGCCACCTGGCTCAGTTCGTCGATGGCGAAACTGGCCTGACGCAGCGATTCGACGGTCTGGCTGCTGGCATCGCCCAACTGCACCAACGCATGGTTGATCTGCTCGGCGCCAGTGGCCTGGGCCTGCATCCCTTCGTTGACCATCAGCACGCGCGGCGCCAGCGCCTGCACCTGATGGATGATCTGCGACAGCTGCTCGCCGACCTGCTGCACTTCCGACATGCCGCGGCGTACTTCTTCGGAAAACTTGTCCATGCCCATCACCCCGGCCGACACCGCCGACTGGATCTCGCGGACCATCTGTTCAATGTCGTACGTGGCCACGGCGGTCTGATCGGCCAGACGCCGGACTTCGGTGGCGACTACAGCAAAACCGCGACCGTACTCGCCGGCCTTCTCGGCTTCGATCGCCGCGTTGAGCGACAGCAGGTTGGTCTGGTCGGCCACCTTGACGATGGTCACCACCACCTGATTGATGTTGCCGGCCTTCTCGTTGAGGATCGCCAGTTTGGCGTTGACCAGATCCGCCGCGCCCATGACCGAGTGCATGGTGTCTTCCATGCGCGCCAGGCCTTGCTGGCCGGAGCCGGCGAGTACCGAGGCCTGATCGGCAGCGGTGGACACTTCGGTCATGGTGCGCACCAGATCCCGCGAAGTCGCGGCGATCTCACGGGAGGTTGCGCCTATTTCGGTGGTGGTCGCTGCGGTTTCGGTGGCGGTGGCCTGTTGCTGCTTGGAAGTGGCGGCGATCTCGGTCACCGAGGTGGTCACCTGCACCGAAGAGCGCTGAGCCTGGGATACCAGCGACGTCAGCTCGGTCATCATGTCGTTGAAGCCGGTTTCGACCGCGCCGAATTCGTCCTTGCGATCGAGGTTCAGGCGCGAGCTCAGATCACCGGTGCGCATGATGTCGAGGATGGTCACGATGCGGTTCATCGGCGCCATGATCGCGCGCATCAACAGCAGACCGCAGAGGCCGGCGACCAGTACCGCGACCAGCAGGGAAATGACCATGCTGACTTTGGCCGTTGCGACCGCATCGTCGATGTTGGCCATGGCGTTATCAGCGACGACTTTGTTTTCGCCAATGATGTCGTTGAGTTTCATCCGCCCGGTGTACCACGCCGGGGTCAGTTTCTCGTTGAACAGCTTGATGGCATCGGCTTCCAGATTGCGCTTGTGCAGATCCAGCACGGCATCCTGAATCTGGATGTAGGTGTCGTGGTACTTCTCGAACAAGGCGAATTCGGATCGGTCTTCATCCGTGGCCATGGTCTTGCGATAGTTGGCCATCTGCTCTTGCAGACGCGCCTCGAACGCCTTGTAGTCCGCTTCGTCTTCGCTGGAAACGCCCTGGCCTTCCTTGAGGCCGAGCAGCTCCTGGGTCTGCAAATAACTGTCGACCCAAGCGCCGCGAATCATCGAGCTGTAATAGACGCCGGGGATGGCATCGTCGCGCACGCTGTTCTCACTGGCCTCGATCTTCAACAACCGCGAGTAGGACAGCACCACCATCAACAGCATGATGGCGATAATCACCGCAAAGCTCGCCAAAATGCGTTGGCGCAACGTCCAGTTCTTCACAGTGAATCCTCGTGCCTGATCGAAATGCGGGGAGTATAGCCGAGCGCGGTGTTTCATTTATAAGACGCTTTCGCTGGCAGCACTGTCCCTGGGGGAGCAAGCCTGCTCGCGAAGGCCACACCACGGTCCCGGCAAATCCCCTACTGCGCAAGAAGTTGCGCAGTAGGTCGTAATATTTCAGGGGTAAATTGCCCTGCAGCCCAAGCGGTGCAAGCCCTGCAGCCAAGTGCGCAAGAAGTTGCGCAGTACTGCGCAACTTCTTGCGCACTTTCTCCCGACTTTCCCACTGAAAATCGCCCCGAGTGATCATCGACTACCGTGACGCCCCCGCCATTCGGGCACCGCGCAAAACCTGGCACGCTCCTTGATAACACTGCGTCACCCACCGGGCGATTTCGCCTCCGGGCACCCTAACTTTATCCGCAAGGAGAGCACCCCATGGCAACACCAGCGTACATGTCGGTTACCGGCGAAAAACAAGGCCTGATCACTGCCGGCGCTTTCACCGCCGACTCCGTTGGCAACACCTACCAGGAAGGCCACGAAGACCAGGTCATGGTTCAGGCTTTCACCCACGACGTGATCATCCCGCGTGACCCGCAATCCGGTCAGCCAACCGGTCAGCGCGTTCACAAGCCAGTTGTGATCACCAAGGTCTACGACAAGGCTTCGCCACTGCTGCAAGCAGCTCTGACTTCCGGCGAGCGCATGAGCGAAATCGTTATCCAGTGGTACCGCACTTCGGCTCAAGGCACCCAAGAGCACTACTACACCACCAAACTGGAAGACGCGATCATCGTCGCCATCAACAACAAAATGCACAACTGCCAGGATCCAGGCAACGCGCACTTCACCCACCTGGAAGAAGTGCAGTTCACCTACCGCAAAATCACCTGGACCCACGAAGTATCCGGTACTTCGGGTTCCGATGACTGGCGTGCTCCAGTCGTTTAATTACGGCTGACCGTTACACGCATCGGCCAGCTCTGCTGGTCGATGTTGTTTACGCCCCTCCAGAATTTCGCGTACGTTGAGCCGCTTTTTTGCGGTCGTCGACGAGCGCCGCTGTACAGCACGAGGAACAAGGGATGTTCGCGCCGGCCAATGAAACCCACTTTGCCCTGACCATCGAAGGGCTTTCCGCCGACTTTCAGGTGTTTACCCTCACCGGCCGGGAAGCCATCAGCCAGCCTTTTGTCTTTGAGGTGGAGCTGGTCAGTGAGCAGCCGTCGCTGGACCTCGAAACCCTGCTGCATAAACCGGCCTTTCTGCAGCTGTCGCCTGACGGCAGCGGCATTCATGGCCAGATCTACCGCGCCGCGCAAGGCGATTCCGGCAAGCGTCTGACCCGTTATGCGGTGACGCTGCGCCCGCAACTGGCGTATCTGGCGCACCGCATCAACCAGCGCATCTTCCAGAACCTCAGCGTGCCGAAGATTATCGGCCAGGTGCTGGAAGAGCACGGTATTCAAGGCAACGCCTACGAATTCAAGACCGGCTCGATCTATCCCGAGCGCATCTACTGCGTGCAATACGACGAGTCGGACCTGCATTTCATCCAGCGCCTGTGCGAGGAAGAAGGCATTCACTTCCACTTCCAGCACAGCGCCAACGCGCACAAGCTCGTTTTCGGCGATGACCAGACGGCGTTTCCAAAACTCGCCCCCGTGCCCTATCAGCAAGACTCCGGCATGGTCGCCAGCAACCCGGTGATCAAGCGTTTCGACCTGCGCTTGGAAACCCGCACCAGCCGCACCACCCGTCGCGACTACGACTTCGAAAAACCGCGCCTGACCCTGGAAAGCGAAAACCGTGGCGACGCCCTACCCGACCTCGAAGACTACGATTACCCGGGCCGCTTCATCGACCGCGAGCGCGGCAAGCACCTGGCCAAACGCGCCCTCGAACGCCATCGCAGCGACTTCCAATTGGCCGAAGGCAAGAGTGATCAGCCACTGCTGGTCAGCGGCCACTTCCTCGCCCTGACCGAACACCCGAAAGCCAAATGGAACGACCTGTGGCTGCTCACTGAAGTCCTGCACGAAGGCAAGCAGCCGCAAGTGCTCGAAGAGTCGGTGACCAGCGACACCACCGCGCTGAAAGACGATTTCCATCAGGGTTATCGCAACCGCTTCCAGGCCACGCCGTGGGACGTGCCCAATCGCCCGCCGCTACGCCACCCGAAACCGCGCATCCTCGGCAGCCAGAGCGCCGTGGTCACCGGCCCGAAAGGTGAAGAAATCCACTGCGACGAATACGGCCGAGTCAAAGTCCAGTTCCACTGGGATCGCGAGGGTCAGGCCGACGACAAGACCAGTTGCTGGCTGCGCGTCTCCAGCGCCTGGGCCGGCGCCCAGTACGGCGGCATCGCCATCCCGCGCATTGGCATGGAAGTGCTCGTCACGTTCCTTGAAGGCGACCCCGATCAACCGCTGATCAGCGGCTGCCTGTACCACAAGGAAAACACCGTCCCCTATCCACTGCCGGCGAACAAGACCCGCAGCACTTTCAAGACCCTGAGTTCCATGGGTGGTGGCGGCTACAACGAACTGCGCATCGAAGACAAGAAAGGTCAGGAACAGATCTATCTGCACGCCCAGCGCGACTGGGACGAGAACATCGAGCACGACCAGAAAATCCGCGTCGGCAACGAACGCCACGACACCGTCGAGCAAAACAGCTACACGGAATTCAAGGCCGAAGAACACCACACCGTCTACGCCGACCGCAAAGTCGAAACCCGCGCCAACGACCACCTCACCGTCGGCGTCAACCAGCACATCAAGATCGGCACCGGCCAGTTCATCGACGCCGGCCAGGAAATCCACCTGAGCAGCGGCATGAAAGTGGTGATGGAGGCTGGTGCGGAACTCACGCTGATCGGCGGCGGCAGCTTCATCAAGATTGATGCTGGTGGCGTGACCATGAGTGGGCCGGTGATCAACATGAACTCCGGGGGTAGTCCCGGCGCTGGTACGGGCGCCGCGCCATTGATGCCCGGCGTGCTGAAACAGGCGGATGCCGACAAGGCTGGCCAGGTCCTGACCCCGGCGCAAATCAACACCCTCAAACGTAACGCGCCGTTCTGTGAAGAATGCGAAAAATGCAAGGCAGGTGCCTGTGCCATCTGAACCAATCACCCCCAAGGACTGGCTGGCGCAACAGCCGCTGCAAAGCGGAGAGCGCTTGTACCTGGTCGTCAGCGCGGCCAGCGATGCCGACGCCCTGAAAACCCTGTACCTCACCGAACCCACCGCCCAACTCATCCCGATCTGGGGCGGCACGCCCTACTCCACCTGGCAACCGGTGATGCCCTACCTCACCGAACTCAAAGCCAACTCCGCTTTCCTGCCCTGGATCGCCGACACCGACGCCCTCGACTGGGGCTGGCTGGCGGTGTCGCGTTCAGAGCCGAACGAAGTGTTCGAACATCTGCGCAGCCTGACGCAGGTGAAAATGCCGGATGGCACCGAGGTGTTTTTCCGGTTTTGGGATGGGCGGCATATTTATCCGATTCTGCGGGGGCTTGGGGAGAAGGCTGGAGAAATGCTGCCGGTGTTTGAGCGGTATCTGATCAATGGGCAGGCGCTGGAAGTGGGCACGCGAGTTGTGCCGAAGGTGCGGGACTGGCCGTGGTGGGAGGTGCCGAAGGGGTTGTTGGAGGGGTTAATGGCAGAAAATCCATCGACCGTTATCGGCAACATGATGCAGTGGTTGCAAGAGGAACACGCCGATCTGTATTTCTCCTTTCCCGAATCGAACCTGAAACAAAAAGTGGCGCGCTTTGTTAAACGCACGCCACTCACGGAAGAAAACTTTACCGGGCTGTTGAAGGCCTATCTGGAAAAAGAGGTGGTGGTATGAGCGTTTTAATGGGCGGGATCGTTGGCGGTCTCACAGCAAAACAACCCGATGCTCAGGCCATCATCAACGACTTCAAGAAGTGCCTGAAGGATTACCGCGAGCATGCCGAAGCCTGGTACGGCGGCATTCTGGATGCGGAGCAGCAATTCAAAGTCGGTGACGAAGTTGGCACGGCTGACAAGGACAGCAAGAAGGAAAATACCCTTTATGCCAACTGTCCTGCGAACGGCAAGCTGGTGCTGATCCATAGTTTCGAGTCCGCGCGCTTTGTGCCGATCGGCAATACGCCAGTTCAACTGACACCGGTCGTCAATGCCCGCTTCATCGGCAAAAACGAAGTTGGCCCGACCATCAATAAAACCATTGACGCATCAGGGATTCTTGAAGTCTCAGGCCTTACTCCCAATCAGCAGTACAAAATCACCTTCTTCCCGAATCCTACGCGTGCCCAGATCGACAGTTTGTTCAATTCCTACCAAGGCGTGATCGGCGAGTTGGGCGGCTGGCTACAAACCGAATGGAGCACCAGCTTCCTCCCGCTCTGGCAAGCTCACACCGATGCCTCCCTTGGAGGTCGCGCCTTGCAGGAGCTGGAAGCGGCTTGGGAAGGGTTCATGAAAGCGATTATGGGATTGTGGGGCGATATCAAAAGTCTCTACGACCTCATCGCCCATCCTCGCGAAAACTACGAGAAGCTGAAAAACTTTTTCACTGAAGAACAGATCAAGAAAATTTACGACGCCTCTGCCGACGCTATTCACACTGCTTTATTGATCGCGAGCGATGAGCCGTTGATGTGGATATACGTCGCGGCCATCGTGGCCTGGGTGAAAATGCTGCCGCCGCAGACTTGTACCGAAGTGCTGGCGCAAATGTCGACAGAGTTCCTGCTCAACATTTTGATCGGCGTTGTCTTGACTGGTGGTCTTGGCTTGGCCGTACGCGTGGGTACAAAAGCCGTCAAAGGGGTACAAAGCAGCGGCAAAGTCATAAAGCTGATTGAAGACTTCACCGGCATGTTGATGAAAGTCAGCAAGTCCAAAGCGACGCCCCATACCGAAGCATCGAAGCCGTTGCTACTCAATGGTGATTCGAAATTCAATCCGGCACGCAAAGCGGATGTTCAGATCGCCGCTCCCAAACCTGCCGAAACCGCGACAGCTCCGAAGAGCAAGCCACCGATCACTGGCGGAAAAGCGGAATCCGATGCGCAGATTCAAACCCGTAAAAAAGATGAGCCAGCCTCACGGATCGAGCAGGTAGAGGCCGTCGACAACGCCCCCGAACAGCCGAAGAACCCAGCGAAAAAACCAGCACAATGCGTCGACGACACATGCTCAGACGGCGAACCAGTATCGATGGTGACCGGTGAAGAGTTACTGACGCTCACCGATGGGGAACTGGGTGGCCTGCTGCCTTTTGAGTGGACACGCCTATACCGAAGCAGTGCAGTCGAAATTGATAGCCGCCTCGGCTATGGCTGGAGTCATTCACTGTCTCATCGCTTGCAGATCGACGATGAGGGTGTGCTGTGGACGGACAACGAGAACCGGCAAACCCGTTTCCCGATGCCCACGGAACAGCGGCCGGCCATCACTAACAGTCTGGCTCAGGCAGCAATTTATCTAGGCAATGAACCCGGCGAACTCATTTTGACCCAGGCCGGGGCAAAAACACGCTTTTACCATTTCCGTGCCGGTCGACTGACCGCGATCAGCGATGCGTACGAAAATCGTCTGCACATCAGTTATGACTTCGTTGATCGTATCCAGCGCATAGATAACGGCGCAGGGCGCGCCCTTTTTCTGCGCTACGAAGACAGACACATCGTTGCTGTCGACCAACAGCAACAACGCCCCGAATACAATGAACGCGGCGAACGCCAAGACCCATGGCTGACGATTCATACCCTCGTCACCTACCGATACAACGCACTCAATCAACTGGTGTCTTCCACCAATGCGATGGGCGAAACCGAGCATTACCGCTACAACGATCAGCACGTCATCCTTGAGCGACAAATGGCCGGAGGGGCTAGCTTCTTCTGGGAGTGGGAGCGTGAAGGCAAGCTGTCCCGATGCGTACGTCATTGGGCCAATTACGCGCAGATGGAAGCACGTTACGAGTGGGATGATAAAGGCTCGGTCATTGTTCATAACGCTGACGGCAGTGAGCTGGTCTATGTGCATGACGAAAATGCACGCCTGGTCAGTGAGACCGCACCCGACGGTGGTGAGACGCAGAACGCTTATGACGATAACGGCCGATTGATCGCCGTTAAAGACCCGATGGGAGCGATCACCGAGTATCAGTACAGCGATGCCGGACGCTTGATTGCGGTGATCCCCCCGGAAGGTGTTCCGACGCGTTACAACTACTTCAACGGTCAACTTATTGATGTCCAGCGCGGCAAGGCCCGCTGGAAATACGAACGCAACCGCCAGGGCGATATTACCCAACAAACCGATCCTGACGGCAACGAGACCTTCTACAGCTATGACCGTCAGGGACGCTTGCTTGAGATCCGCCACCCCGACGGCAGTCGTCATCAACTGGGCTGGAACAATCTCGGCCAATTGCTGGAAGAACGCCTGCCGGATGGAGGTCAACGCAAGTATCGCTACGATGCGCTCGGCCGGCAAATCACTCGCCAGAATGAATTCGGAGCGATCACCCAATACCAATGGGATGCCGTCGACCGCCTCACTCAGGTCACCCTGCCCGGCGGCGCCACACGTGCGTTTACCTACAACCCGTATGGCCGCGTCACCGCCGAACGCGACGAGCTCGGGCGGGTCACCCGCTACGAATACGCCGACAACCTGCACCTCGTCAGCCGCCGGATCAATCCCGACGGCAGCCAACTGCGCTATCGCTACGACAACTCGCAACTCAACCTCACCGAGATCGAAAACGAGCGCGGCGAACGCTATCAACTCGATTATTACCCGAACGGCCTGATCCAGCAGGAAACCGGCTTCGACGGCCGCCGCACCGCGTACGAGTACGACCTGAACGGCCAACTGCTGAAGAAAACCGAGTTCGGCGACGGCGGTAGCGAACTGGTTACCGAATACCAGCGCGATGCCGCAGGCCGTTTGCTGGTCAAGAAGCTGCCCGATGGGGAAGAAATTCATTACAGCTATGACGCGCTCGGTCGATTGGTCAACGTCGACGACGGCCATTGGCCGCTCGCTTATGAATACGATGTGCAAGATCGCTTGATCACCGAACATCAGGGCTGGGGTACCACGCGTTACGCTTACGACAAAGTCGGTCAGCTCAGCTACTGCCGTCTGCCGGATGGCTGCACGCTCGATTACCGTCATTTGTCCGGTGGACGCCTGAGCAGCATCGACCTGAACGGTTCACGCCTGACCAGCCACCAATTCAATGCAGGCCGCGAGCAACAACGCCAACAAGGCTTGCTGCTTAGCCAATACCAATACGATGAACAGGGCCGACTACAGGCCCACAGCGTCAGCCAACGGGACAAGCACCTGTTCCAGCGTCGCTACAACTACGATGCCAACGGCAACCTCGCCGGTATTAACGACAGCCGCAAAGGCAACCGCAGCTATCACTACGATCCACTCGACCGACTGATCAGCGTACGCGGCGCCATGCCAGAGAGCTTCGCTCACGACCCGGCAGGCAACCTCCTCGGACAAAATGACCTGCCCGCAGCCAACCTCGCCAACGTCAAAGGCAATCGCCTGCTCATGCAGGGCGACCGCCACTACGACTACGACGCTTACGGCAACCTGATCCGAGAGCGTCGCGGCACCGGCCAGAAGCTCGTCACCGAGTACCGCTACGACTGCCAGCACCGCCTGATCGGCGTCAGCCTGCCGGGTGGCAGCACCGCATCCTATAAATACGACGCCTTCGGCCGCCGCATCGAGAAAACCGTCGACGGCCACACCACTGAATTCCTCTGGCAAGGCGAACGCCTCATCGCCGAAAGCGCAGAAAATCGTTATCGCAGCTACATCTACGAACCGGGCAGTTTCCGCCCGTTGGCAATGCTCGACGGCGAAGGCCCGCTAAAAGCGGCCCCGTTCTATTACCAACTCGACCACCTCGGCACACCGCAGGAACTCACCGACTACAGCGGCGAAATCATGTGGTCGGCAAAATACCGCGCCTACGGCAACCTCGCGGCGCTGGATGTCAGCGAAATTGATAACCCGTTGCGCTTCCAGGGTCAGTATTTCGACGCCGAGACAGGCTTACATTACAACCGCCACCGCTACTACAATCCGGGGACTGGACGGTTTTTGACGCCGGATCCGATCAAGCTTGCGGGTGGTTTGAATAGCTACCAATACGTGCCTAACCCTACGGGGTGGGTGGATCCGTTGGGGCTGGTGTGTAAACAGACAAACGGTGCCACTCCGAAAAAGCCTCCGCAAAAAACGACCCCGCCCGAGGTTGGCGAGACACTTAATTTTGAGCATTTCGAGCAAGCTCGCAATAAGGCACTTGAATGGCTTGAAAGCAATGGATTCAAAGCAGAAAAGCCAACCATTGGGAAGTTTGGTACGAATGCCGGGAAGGTTGTAGGCATGCAAACCGCTGACGGCAAGACTGGCTATCGAATCGAATATGATGAAAGAAGCGGCGCACATATAAACGTTTGGTCAGGAAAAAAGCCAGCACCACATTACCTTTTCAATGCAAGCGAAAAAACCGTATTAAAATTACTAAAGGCATTTAAAAAATGAGCTACTTCGACGAAGAACTTGAGAAAGAATTGTTAGAATCCAGCATTAACTACATGAAACTTGACAATGATGCACATGACAACGCCGTCTCACATATCAATAGAAATTTTCCGTTTATTGGATCAAAAATCGCTTGGAGCTCACTTCCCAACAGCACATCGCATTCAAAAAACACTATAAACAAAGCCATTGAAGAAATTTCAGAAAAAGCAAAAGATCTCAAAATAACTGAGATTACCTTTATCGGCGACTCGCTCACAGAGAATGCTTATAGATTCCACACCGCCGATCTTAAAAAAATAATAATGACATTTTCTGAAATACCGCAACACACCTATTTTTTCTCCGAGCAGTTTAGTTTGATAGGTTGCATAAGCAGCGAGGGCGAAATCAATTTTAGTGCGACCACTTAAACATGACACATAGCAGAAAAATAGGGAAAATCGATTTTCTATTGAAATAAATCCGCCCCCATTTGCGCCATTCAATCAGAGAAAACAAATATAAAAACAGGATATTCACACTCATCATCGAAGATACTCTGAAAGCACTCGCAAACATTGAATTTACCTTGATTTCTCTATAAAAAATGGGAAGTTACTATAGCGACAAACCGGTTAAAGAATATCAAAAACTACAACCGAGCTCATTAACGATGATACGTCACTCAGCGACCAATCCAAGATCAAAAAATCATCAGCAAAAAATTTGCCCCAATTCCTGGTGAGGATTCACATGAATGACATAGAGCGTCATATGGAGGGAATTGAATTCTGGAAGCCTTGAATGATTAGCTGTACGAAGAAATCTGCTGGGCCGCCTGATATGCGTGAAAAACACGTCACTGAAACCTTCAAGGCGACTGTCAACTTAAACTCTCCATTCAAGAATAATGAAAAACAGAAAACTTATGCTCAACGCATAATCACCAGATCAAATCTCTGCGACCACTCTCACGGATTAAATAATCAAAGGACTGTTATCTTGAAACACTTGAGCCGCACTCTCTCCTTGCTTCTAGCCTTTACCTTCTCCCTAAGCGCAAGCGCGCTGTCACTACGATCCGAACAACATCCCGACGGCACAACTGTCTTGTTGCTTACAAACGAAGCCAGTCCAGAACGGGCTCACAAGCTCAACCAAGACCCGGCGGTTCGCTCTGCACTCGTTGATTTTCTTGGCTACCAAACCGGAAGTTACACCAATGACAATACGATGATCGTGCAGCAGGTTCTTGAAGCGCTCGATTCGAAAATGGCGACGTTTGTTGATGGAGTGCCTCCCGGCAGAAAAATGATCACCGCCATGGACGACGGTAACAACGGATTGGAGCGCGGCGCATTGCTGCTGGACGACAAGGGGCAGTTGCTCGCCGTAGGACTGGTCAATGGCCATTGCTCCGTCAAGTCTCGTGACGAGCCATTGACTTGTAACGATGCTCCGGAAACCGTGCTGACCATTTTCCAGCCAGAAGGCGCTAGTGAGGGTGACGCCGACGCTTTGATCACTTGGAGTAAGCAACTGCCTCCTATGATGGCGCTGTGGGCGGAGAGTGACGATCCAGAACGCCGAGCCGCTGCGCAGAAGATTGCCCACGTTGAGTACATCGTGACTCAGCCGAAACAGGGAGCGTGGACTGCGGCTCAATTACCTTCCGATTTTCCAAAAGCGATGCTGGCATTGCTTCCGCAGCGAGCTCACCTGATTGGCGCTGGCGCTCACGGTGTTTTTACGACACCGGGTATGGAGGGCACTCCAATTGACGGTGATTGGGACAAAATAGCCGGACGCCCTCAGCATGAATATGAGGTCATTCTCAGGACTTTTACCGAATACGCGGATGTTATCGACTTCTATCAGCAGCATGCGAAGGACGCCGAAGTCAGCGGCAACGAGCGCAAAGCGCTCGTTGAAGGCCGCATCGATGGTGGTACCTATAAAATAGAAATCGCCAATAGAAAAGAAGCCGGCACAGTGATCACGTTCTCCGCTTGGCGGCAGGAGGTCTAATTCATCTCTGAAGACAGAGCGATCATGTGGTCGCTTTGTCTCCTGAGCAAAAGGGACTGAGTAAAAGAGGACAGATTTCTTTCTTCAAACTGAATATAAATCTGTCCCCTTTTCCTAAGGCTCAGGCTGCTCAGAGCGAATGGGCGCCGGGTAAGGCAGTTAACAACAGCGTTTCCGTTGGACAAATAGGTGGAGATATTTTCTACAATGATACAAATGTTCTCCCATCCGCCTCTAGCCGAACTTCTTATGAGGCCAACGTCGGACTAAGCAACACTATGTCACGGAGCAACCAACCTGGAACCAGGCTGCTCTATTCGAATGACCCGCTATATATCACCAGTGATCATTATGAAACTGTCAGTTCAATAGGAAAATGGAAATAACCTGAATGATAATTGAACTTGACGGCCTATCCATTTCTTCCGAGCAGGATTTCCACAAGCGTATAGCTTCTGCATTTTCTTGGGCTCAGTACTATGGAAACAACCTAAATTCTCTGTGGGATTTGCTCAGTACGGACGTGGAGCGTCCGATTGAAATAGTATGGAAAAATTCGAAAGAATCTGAACAAAGCATGGGCGAAACTTTTAAAAAAATAATATTTATATTCGAGCGAACAAAAAATCAGGACATACCCCTGGGCTTAGATGAAAAATTCGAATACAAACTAAAGTAAAAAAAATTGATACTTGCCAGCGCATTTATTCAACGCTGCAGTAAGCACGATTATCGTTTGAATGATCAGAGCAAAGTATTCACGAATGCAAAGATTCGGAGAGACCCAATGAGATCAAAACTCGAATACAAACTCCAACCCATCCGAGTACCAAGCGGCTGGACAATAACAATCAACAATCTGTTTGAGGTGGAGCTGACACCGGAGACTTGCAACTGGTTCTCTAGTTCGGTACTGATCGGAGGAGTCCGCCAGAGTACCGGCCATTGCTTTGACACGAGAGTCGAGCCCGAAGGGGATCCCGACGGAGAATTTGTGATTGATATGCTAACGATCGAATACGATAGAAGAGGTGAGCCAATCAAAAACTCCGAAAAGTTTCTAGGTGAATTCAGAACCAAAAGCAAAATCGAATTCATTGAAAGAATTGAAGATTTTATGATTGAGGCTTGATTACATCATTGTTCACGAATCAAAAAGATTAAAAACGGCTTTCCGAGCTAAATCTGTATTGACGCCTCAATAAGCGACACAGGAAAAATCGCAGCACAACACTGCGATTTCTCACCCCATAGAATCAATCTGCCGCCAACCGCACCTGCCTCTCCAACTCCACCTTCAACCCCGGCTCCAATTTCAACTGCCGTGCCAGTTCATCCAGATAGCTCTTCTCCATAAAATTCTCCTCATCCACCAGCATCACACTGGCGATGTACATCTCCGCCGCCATCTCCGGCGTGCTGGCCGCGCGGGCGACGTCGCTGGGGTCGAGGGGTTTGTTGAGTTCGGCGTGGAGCCAGTGTTGCAGCTCCTGGTCGTTGTCGAGTTTGGTGAATTCGCCTTCGATCAGTTCGCGCTCGCGCTCGTCGATGTGGCCGTCGGCTTTGGCGGCGGCGACCAGGGCTTTGAGGATTGCCTGGCTGTGCTGCTCGACTTGAGCGGGTGACAGGCGGTCGAGGGTTTGCGGTTCGCGTTGGGGTGCGCTGCCTTTTTGGGCGTTGTAGTTGCCGTACGCCTTGTAAGCCAGTACGCCCAGCGCGGCGAGGCCGCCGTAGATCGCGACTTTGCCGCCGACCTTGCGGACCTTTTTATTGCCGAGCAGCAGGCCCATCGCGCCTGCGGCCAATGCGCCGCCACCCGCGCCGGAGAGCAGGCCGCCGAGGCCGCTGGAGCCAGACGAGCCACCGAGCAAGCCGCCAAGCCCGCTGGCAGCCGATTTGCTGGAAGCGCCGCCGGCCTTGTTCAGCAGCATTTCCTGCCCGGACTTGAGCAGTTGATCGAGCAATCCACGGGTGTTCATGTTCCGTCTCCAAACAAGGGTTATCCGGATCTAAGGCCCTCAGCCTAGTTCGAAAGTGCCCCAATCCGCCCCGTGAGTGTGCTTCGAGATGTTGCTCGCCACTCAGAAGGGCCCGTTCCGAGCGTTACCCAATGAAAAGGGGCGGGCCTTTCGACCTGCCCCCTTATCCCCTCCTCCTTAAAACCGCGAAACACTCCGCATCGCATCCACCAGATAGCGCATGGCGATCCGGTCGCTTTCCGATAGCTCTCGATAACGTTCCACCAGCTTCAATTCCTCGGAATTGAGACGGCGTCTTCTGCGCCCGCCGCCCAAGCAAGGAAAGATGCCCAACATTTCGGTGATGCCCTGTATTTTTGCCATGGACGATGTCCTTCTCTATTGAGTCAAGAAACTGCTGAACCTCACATCGCCCTGCCTCTTCGAGCAGCGTCGTGTGCCCCGCCGGCACGAAGGCTTGTATCCGGTCTTGCCCATAGAATAGGAATTAAATCGGCGTTGAAAAGTGGTTTTTAGAGTAATTAATCGAAAAAAGCAGATATGCCCTCTAAATCAGAGAGCCCTGTCAGAAAAATTACAGACATGTCTTGTTTCATTGCCAGATGAAGCAACGCAAACAAGCCTTTTTGCCCGCCAATCGAACCGATTAAGCTAGCGGGCATCTGTTTATAGTCCGTTGCGTTTGGCCGAAGGCATGACCGAACCGTAATTTCCGATCCGACAGGTGCCAGGAACGGCGCTGGATTGCACACGACAGGTTGTATTTATGCACCGCAGGAATTTGCTCAAAGCGTCCATGGCCATTGCGGCCTATACCGGTCTTTCCGCGTCGGGCCTGTTGGCCGCTCGCGCTTGGGCAGCCAATGGCGGCGCCGCCGATGGCGAGGCTCAGGCCTTCGATTTCGAGGCGTTGAAGCGTCAGGCCAAGCAGCTCGCCGGCAATGCCTATCAGGATACGAAACAGGTGTTGCCGCCAACCCTGGCGACCATGACTCCGCAAAATTTCAACGCGATCCGCTACGACGGCGAGCATTCCTTGTGGAAGGAAAACAAAGGTCAGCTGGACGTGCAGTTCTTCCACGTCGGCATGGGTTTCCGTCAGCCGGTGCGCATGTACAGCGTTGATCCGAAGACGCGCATGGCGCGCGAAGTGCACTTCCGCCCGGCGCTGTTCAATTACGAGAACACTTCGGTCGACACCCAGCAGCTCAAGGGCGACCTGGGTTTTGCCGGCTTCAAACTGTTCAAGGCGCCGGAGCTGGATCGGCATGACGTGGTGTCGTTTCTGGGCGCCAGCTATTTCCGTGCGGTCGATGCTACTGGCCAATATGGCCTTTCCGCGCGCGGCCTGGCCATCGACACTTACGCGAAGAAACGCGAAGAGTTTCCCGACTTCACCAAGTTCTGGTTCGAGACGCCTGACAAGAACGCCACGCGTTTTGTGGTCTACGCCCTTCTCGACTCGCCGAGCGCGACCGGCGCCTATCGCTTCGACATCGATTGCCAGGCCGAGCGCGTGGTCATGGAAATCGACGCGCACATCAACGCACGCACCACTATCGAACAACTCGGCGTGGCGCCGATGACCAGCATGTTCAGTTGCGGCACCCACGAACGGCGCATGTGCGACACCATCCACCCGCAGATCCACGACTCCGACCGTCTGGCCATGTGGCGCGGCAATGGCGAGTGGATCTGCCGTCCGTTGAACAACCCGGCAAAGCTGCAATTCAACGCATTTGCCGACAAGGACCCGAAAGGTTTCGGCCTGGTGCAGACCGACCATGAATTCGCCAACTATCAGGACACTGTCGACTGGTACAGCAAGCGCCCGAGCCTGTGGGTAGAACCGACAACCGCATGGGGCGAAGGCTCGATCGATCTGCTGGAAATTCCCACGACCGGCGAGACGCTGGATAACATCGTCGCCTTCTGGACGCCGAAGAAACCCGTGGCTGCCGGTGATTCGCTGAACTACGGGTACAAGCTGTACTGGAGCGCGCTGCCACCGGTCGGCACGCCACTGGCACGGGTGCACGCTACGCGTTCGGGCATGGGCGGCTTCACCGAGGGTTGGGCGCCGGGTGAGCACTACCCGCCAGTCTGGGCGCGCCGTTTTGCCGTGGACTTCACCGGTGGCGGCCTTGAGCGCCTGCCACAGGGCACCGGGATCGAGCCAGTGATTACCTGTTCCAACGGCAAGGTGCAGGACTTCAGCGTGCTGGTGCTGGATGACATCAAGGGTTATCGGATCCTGTTCGATTGGTACCCGACCAATGACAGCGTCGAGCCGGTGGAACTGCGCCTGTTCATTCGCACCAATGACCGCACGTTGAGCGAGACCTGGCTGTACCAGTATTTCCCGCCGGCGCCGGACAAGCGTAAATACCCTTGAGGTTTTGTAGCGCCTGCCAGTGCCTCATCGCTGGCAAGCCAGCTCCCACAGTGGTGAGTTGATCACAAGACCTGTAGTCGACTCGAACCTGTGGGAGCGGGCTTGCCCGCGATGACGGCAGCGCAGACAGCGAGGCCGGACCAGACAAACCAAAGCCCCGACCCTCACCGGCTCGGGGCTTTTGCTTTCCAGCCTTCAATCAATCGCGCAAATCCGATTCATGAATCGGCTGATCCCGATGGGTCGCGCGCTGATACTGCGCCGGCCATACTGCTTTGCGTCCGCCCAGATCATCGTCGGCGTGCAGCGGCCAGTACGGATCGCGCAGCAGTTCGCGCGCAAGGAAAATGATATCGGCCTGACAGGTGCGCAGAATGTGCTCGGCCTGGGCAGGCTCGGTAATCATTCCGACAGTACCGGTGGCAATGCCTGACTCTTTGCGTACCCGCTCGGCAAAGCGCGTCTGATAACCGGGTCCGACCGGAATTTCCGCGTTTGCAGCTGTCCCTCCTGAAGACACGTCGATGAGATCGGCGCCCAGCGTGTGAAGGCGACGCGCCAGCTCCACGGTTTCGTCCGGATTCCAGCCGTCTTCGACCCAGTCGGTCGCCGAGACGCGGACAAACACTGGCAATTCCTCCGGCCATACCGCCCTCACCGCTTCAGTGACTTGCAGCACCAGACGGATGCGATTCTCGAACGAACCACCGTACTGATCGCGACGTTGGTTGCTCAGCGGCGAAAGAAACTGATGCAGCAGATAGCCGTGCGCGGCATGCACCTCGACCACGCTGAACCCCGCCGTCAGCGCGCGCTTGGCCGCGTCGACAAAGGCCTGGATCACTTCGGCGATCTGCCCTTCATCGAGCTGTTTCGGCTGGGTGTGCTGCGGATCGAAAGCAATCGGCGATGGCCCGACCGGGGTCCAGCCGCCATCCTCGGGTTTGACACTGCCATGCTTGCCGATCCACGGCCGGTGGGTGCTGGCCTTGCGCCCGGCGTGGGCCAGTTGAATACCGGCGACCGCACCCTGGGCGGTGATGAAGCGAGTGATGCGTTGCAGCGGTTCGATCTGTTCGTCGTTCCACAGTCCAAGGTCTTCGGCGGTGATGCGCCCGTCGGCGGTCACCGCCGTGGCTTCGGTGAAAACCAGACCGGCACCGCCCACCGCGCGGCTGCCCAGGTGCACCAGGTGCCAGTCGTTGGCCAGGCCGTCGACGCTGGAGTACTGGCACATCGGCGACACGGCGATGCGGTTGGGCAGGGTCAGTTGGCGCAGGGTAAAGGGTTCAAGCAGCAGACTCATGGGGCACCTCTCGAATCAGTGGGCAGGCTCCAGGGTTCTGTTTGAAAAGTCGACGAGTGACAGAAAAAGGGTGCAGCACCCGCCCCCGCGGGCAAAAATTCGACAAGACGTCACAAGGCCAATCAAGCAGTGCTTAGAGCCTAGTCGACAACCGGAGATGACGGAGGGTTCAGAGTAATTCAGTGTGTGAAAGGACGCTTTGGCGAGCAGGCTCGCTCCCACAAGGCAGCACCGTACCTGTGGGAGCGAGCCTGCTCGCGAATGGCTTAACGCGGTTCGATATGAGCAATCATCAGCTGCACAGTCTCGTTGCCACGAAACTCGTTGACGTCGAGCTTGTAAGCCAGTTCAACCCATTGAATCGTCGGGTTCGGCCACACATCGCGATCAATGCCAAACGCGATGCCATCGAGCTTCACCGAACCGCATTCGCTTTTCAGCACCACTTTCAAATGCCGTTCGCCAACCACGCGCTGCTCGACCAACTGGAACACGCCATGAAACAGCGGCTCCGGAAAGTGCTGACCCCATGGCCCGGCGTGGCGCAAGGCGCGGGCCAGTTCGAGGTGGAACTCTTCGACGGCCAGCGTGCCATCGGACAACATGCGCCCGGTGAGGTCTTCTTCGCGAAGTTGCCTACGTACTTCAGCGTCGAATGCCTCGGCGAACAGCGGAAAATTCTCCTGCGGCAAGGTCAGACCAGCGGCCATCGCGTGGCCACCGTACTTGGCGATCAGGTTCGGATGCTGCGCCGCGACCACGCTCAGCGCATCGCGAATATGGAAGCCCTGCACCGAGCGACCGGAGCCCTTGAGCAGACCATCACCGGCATCGGCAAAAGCAATGGTCGGGCGGAAATAGCGCTCTTTCATGCGCGAAGCGAGAATGCCGATCACACCCTGGTGCCACTCCGGGTCGAACAGGCACAGACCAAACGGCATCGACTCGACCGGCAGATCCTTGAGCTGCGCCAGCGCTTCGCGCTGCATGCCCTGCTCGATGGATTTGCGATCCTGGTTCATGCCGTCCAGTTGCGCAGCCATTTCCCGCGCCAGATTGGCGTCGGCGGTGAGCAGGCATTCGATGCCCAGGCTCATGTCGTCCAGACGTCCGGCGGCGTTCAGGCGCGGGCCGACGATAAAACCCAAGTCGGTGGAAGTGATCCGCGCAGCCTCTCGCTTGGCGACTTCGAGGATCGCCTTGATCCCCGGCCGCGCCCGGCCGGCACGAATCCGCTCCAGCCCTTGATGCACAAGAATGCGGTTGTTGGCATCCAGCGGCACCACGTCAGCGACGCTGCCCAGCGCCACCAGATCGAGCAGTTCGCCGATGTTCGGTTGCGGTTTGCTCTCGTACCAGCCGAGGCTGCGCAGACGCGCACGCAACGCCATGAGTACGTAAAAGATCACTCCGACGCCGGCCAGCGCCTTGCTCGGAAACTCGCAGCCCGGCTGGTTCGGATTGACCAGCGCATCGGCCTGCGGCAGTTCATCGCCGGGCAAGTGGTGGTCGGTGATCAACACTTTCAGTCCGGCGCGCTTGGCCGCCGCGACGCCTTCGACGCTGGAGATGCCGTTATCGACGGTGATCAATAGTTGCGGTTCACGGGTCAGCGCGACTTCGACGATTTCCGGCGTCAGGCCATAGCCGTATTCGAAACGGTTCGGCACCAGATAATCGACATGCGCAGCGCCCAGCAGGCGCAGGCCGAGTACACCGACGGTGCTGGCGGTGGCGCCGTCCGCATCGAAGTCGCCGACGATCAAAATGCGCTGGCGTTGCTCCAATGCCGTCACCAGCAGGTCAACCGCCGCATCAATGCCTTTGAGCTGCTGGAACGGGATCAAGCGCGCCAGACTTTTGTCCAGCTCCGCTTCCGATTGCACGCCCCGCGCCGCGTACAGGCGGGTCAGCAGTGGCGGCAGATCACCAAGGAAAGGCAGCGTGGCAGGCAGTTGACGAGGTTCGATACGCATGGGGCGACGGAGGCTTCTCTTTGATTCGTGGGAAATATCAGCGGTGTCACGACCTCAGCCGCGCTCACCTTGCAGCCATTGCAACTGGACTTCGTGCTGACCGCGGTCGTCGGTGACGAAGATCGTGCCTTCGCTGATCATCACGTCCCATTTGATAACGCGCGGCATGTCCTTGGCGAGGGTCTCCAGCACTTCCTGCGGAACAGCTGCGATGTTGACGTTTTTCAGGTTCTTGATCGCCGGGATCACCTTGGTTTCCCAGACACGCAGGCTGCCGTAGGCCAGCAGGCTGGTGCGTTCAGTGCGGCGCGAGCACCAGGTCAGGCGATCGGCATCCGGCTGACCGACTTCGATCCAGTGCAGGACACGGTCGTCCAGGCTCTTTTCCCACAAGGCCGGTTCATCCACGTCTGACAGACCACGGCCGAACGACAGCTGCTCGTTGTACCAGAGCGCGTAGGCCAGCAGCCGCACGGTCATGCGCTCTTCGGTCTCCGAAGGATGACGGGCAATGGTCTGCTTGACGCTTTCGTAGACGCTGCGGTCGAGGTCGGTGAGGTTCAGTTCGAATTTGTAGGTAGTGGACGGCTGTGCCATGAACGGGCTTCTTGATACGAGGAAAGTCGGCAAGTCTAACCGATGCCGCAGGCAATCATCGAATTGATGGCAATCCAGCTGCGGCGTCTGACAGCCGGCTATGTTAAAACCCTGTATCCGTTCAGCCTTGTCCTACAGGATTTCGCATGCCGTTCACCAGCAAACCGCTCTCGGGTCTGAAAGTCATTGAATTGGGTACGCTGATCGCCGGGCCGTTTGCCTCGCGCATTTGCGGCGAATTCGGCGCCGAGGTGATCAAGATCGAGTCGCCGGACGGCGGCGATCCCCTGCGCAAGTGGCGCAAGTTGTACGAAGGCACCTCGTTGTGGTGGTTCGTCCAGGCGCGCAACAAGAAGTCGCTGACCCTCAATCTGAAACACCCCGACGGTTTGGCGATCCTGAAACAACTGCTGGGCGAAGCCGACATCCTCATCGAGAATTTCCGCCCCGGCGTCTTGGAAAAACTCGGTCTGAGCTGGGAAACCCTGCACGCCCTGAACCCGAAACTGGTGATGGTGCGCCTCTCCGGTTTTGGTCAGACCGGGCCGATGAAGGACCAGCCAGGTTTCGGCGCGGTCGGCGAATCCATGGGCGGCCTGCGGTACATCACCGGTTTCGAAGATCGGCCACCGGTGCGTACCGGGATTTCCATCGGTGATTCGATTGCCGCGCTGTGGGGCGTGATCGGTGCGCTGATGGCGCTGCGTCATCGCGAGGTCAACGGCGGGCTGGGCCAAGTGGTCGACGTTGCGCTGTATGAAGCTATCTTCGCGATGATGGAAAGCATGGTGCCGGAGTTCGACGTGTTCGGTTTCATCCGCGAGCGCAGCGGCAACATCATGCCGGGCATCACGCCCTCTTCGATCCACACCAGCGCCGACGGCAAGCATGTACAGATCGGCGCCAATGGTGATGCAATCTTCAAACGCTTCATGCTCGTGATTGGCCGCGAAGATCTTGCCAACGACCCACTGCTGGCCAGTAACGACGGGCGTGACAGTCGCCGGGACGAGTTGTATGGCGTGATTGATCGCTGGGTCAATTCCTTACCGCTGCAGACCGTTCTCGACTTGCTCAATCAGGCCGACGTACCGGTCAGCCGGATCTTCAGCGCCGAGGACATGTTCAACGATCCGCAATACCTGGCGCGGGAGATGTTCCTGCATGCCAAGCTGCCGGACGGCAAGGACTTCAAGATGCCCGGCATCGTGCCGAAGCTGTCGGAAACGCCGGGGTCCTCCGAGTGGGTCGGACCGCAGCTTGGCGAACACAATGCGCAGGTGCTTGGCGATCTGGGCTACGACGCGGCGCAAATCGCTCGGCTGCGTGAAGACGGGGCCATCTGAGCAGCGCCGGGTGCTTCGGTTTTTCAAGCAACAAGCCGCGCACCGCGCAAACGCCGGGCAAAAGAAACCCCGAGAAGTGGGGAGACGACTCGGGGTTAAACGGGGTCTGCTTCGAGACCCGTAGCAGCAAGCGACAAGCACCGGAGCACAATGCTTGATCCTGCTGTTATGGGCTCTGACTGACAGGGATGCAGGAAGGTTCCCACAAAAAATATTTCATCTTTACAGGGCCGGACGCTTGTCCAGAGCTGCATTGCGCAACGCCGCAATGACGCAGGGTTCCAGCCGCCCTTCGGCGATCATCACGTCACGGTGCAGGCCGTCCACCACGTCGGTCAGCAAGCGCTTGTCGCTCAACTGGGCCTGATTGAATTCGCGTTCCACCACAATGGCGCCGCTGCTGTTCTTCAGCGTCACCAGACATTCACCATGGCTGCCGCGAGGGGTCAGCGTCACCTGATACGGGCTCAGAGCCTCACCGAGCAATAGACTGATACTTTCCATCTCGATCTCCACTCAATAGTCCGAAAACACAGTGCCTGGGGCGTGTTCACATTAAATGACCACCGGCCCGAGAAGAAAGTTCTGCCTGTCGCGTCCCGACCTTGCGGCTCCGCGTCTGACAGAGCATGCACGGCGAAGATGACAGAAAAATATTCGCCGGTTTCAGGCCTCGATGAGCTCGTGCGGGGCGATCAGATAACTGTCCAGCAGACCTCTCATCAACACCGCCGAAACCGGCGTTTGCAGCCGTCCCAGCAGGCGCAGGCGTTGCTGGCGGAGCAGCGGCTCCAGATCACTCATCAGACTCTGCGCGACCGAGCCCAGCAGAATCAGGGCACGCGCCTCATGGTGCGCCGCCAGGTGATGAATCAAAGCCAGCCCATCGCCACCTTTGAGCTGCGGATCGCAAATGGCGATATCGACCGCGCCGCGATGCCCCAGTGAACTCAAGGCTGACGCCAGCGAAGGCGCGGTCAATACATCGTAGATGCCGATGGCATTGAGCATTTGATGCAATGCCATCAGCTGGAACGGGTTGGGTTCAAGAATCAGGACTTTAAGCGAGCGCATGGGCGACCTCTGGAGCGATCATCGCGGACTCTCACCGCAGTTGTCGTTCACTCTAGGGCAGGCGTCTTAAGCCTCCCATCAGAAAAGTAGCCGCGTCTTGCAGGACATTTCCCTTCTTTACTGCAGACAGCGACACCCGCTCTCGGTCCTGCGCTGAGTGATATCGGTCCAGCCACCCAACAGGCCGCGCAATTTACCGTCACCGCTGTAAAACGGCACGGTCCACTGATACACCTCGCGAGACCCGCCCTTGAACAGCAGCTGTCGTTTGCTGAAGCGCGACTTGCGGGTCTGCAACTGGGCGATGAATTCATCGTGCAGCATCCGCGCAGTGGTTTCCGGAAACGCATCGACTTCGATCAGCAGGCGCCCCTGCATCTGGTCCAGGCGCACCGACAGTGCTTCCTCGTAACTGCGATTGCAGATGATCAAGCGCCCGTGCAGATCACGGACAAACACCGGATCCGGCATCGAATCGATCAGGGCGTGCTGAAAGGCCAGTTGATCACCCAGCTCCTTTTCCGCTGCGCAGCGCAGCTTGATTACGGCTGCCAGACGCCTGTTCCACACCAGCGACAGCATTCCGAAAACGCCGATTACCCCCATCGCCCAACATGCCCACTCGACCAGCCGTTCCCAGACGGAGGGCACGGGCGGCGGCGAAACGCCTGCCAGCCACTTGAGACGCATCGCCCGCAACTCCGCCGCAGGGAACGCTTCCAGCGCCTTGTTGAGAATACTCAGTAGTTGCGGCATGCCTTTTCGTACAGCCAGATGATCGGCTTCCCACTTGCCCTCTACCAGGGCACCGACCTTGAGCATGCCCAACGGATAGAGCTGCGCGCCGATTTCGTTTTCGATGGTTGCGTAGGCTTCACCGCTCTCGACCAGCGCCCGCGCTTCGGCGTAGGTTTTCACCGAGCGTATTTCAATCGACGGATAATCGCGCCGAATCGCATCCTCCAGGGCATGACGGGCGGGCAGCACCAGAACACGCTTGGCCAGTTGCTCGAAAGACTCCACCCGCGGGGTATTGGCATGTCCGACAAAAACCCAGCCTGCCCCTCCAAAAGCATGACTGAAATCGAGAAACGCCTTGCGATCATCACTCATGGCCAAGGTCGTACTGATGTCCGCGACCCCGCTTTGCAGGCGATCGAGCATATGGTCGGTAGAGAACGATTCCTGGTGCTCGAATTGCAGGCCGGTCATTGCGCTGACGCGCTTGAGCACATCGTTGTTCAGACCGCTCCACTGGCCATGTTCGTCCTGAAACAGGTACAACGGATATTGCACCGATGCCACCGTCACTCTGGGGTTGTCACGTATCCATTGCTGCTCGTGCGCATCCAGCTCGATAGCCTGGACACTGGCTGACGCATTGGCCTGATCGAGTGCCATTTGCGCTGCCATGCCGCTGTGTGTCCACCCCAGCACCGCCAACAAAAACAACCAGCCCAGTGCCGGTTTCAAACCTCTGTAAAACAGCATTGCCATTTCCTTCGTGATCGACTCACCCGTCCTTCGTGGGTGAAAACCCGAGCAGTGTGGCAGCAGAAACAAAAAAGCCCGTCAGGAGACGGGCTTCAAAATGTGACAGCTTTTACTGGCTTAGAGCGGCTTGCCGCGGTTGCCATGCAGGCTGACAAAGGCTTGCACGGCTTTCAGGTCGTTTGGCAGAACCGTGCAGCGCTCGTTTCGCTCAAACAAATCAGAAAGATGTGCAGGTAGTTCGAGCGCTTTTCCTACACCCGCTTTCTCCACTGCCTCAGGAAACTTGACCGGATGGGCAGTACCCAGAATGACCATCGGAATATCCAGGCTGCGACGGCATTCGCGCGCGGCTTTCACACCGATGGCAGTGTGCGGGTCGAGCACCTCACCGGTTTGCTCGTAGATGTCGGCGATGGTTTCGCAGGTCTGCGCATCGTCCACCGCCAGCGAATCGAACAGCTTGCGTGCTTCGGTCCAGCGCTCTTGCTCGACGCTGAAACTGCCGTCCTTTTTGAACGAGTCCATCAGGCCGGCAATCGCCGCACCGTTACGGCCGTGCAGGTCGAACAGCAGGCGCTCGAAGTTCGACGACACCATGATGTCCATCGACGGCGACAGCGTTGCGTGCAGGGTTTCCTTGACGTACTGGTTGCCGCTCATGAAGCGGTGCAGGATGTCGTTGCGGTTGGTCGCGACGATCAACTGGTTGATCGGCAGGCCCATGTTGCGCGCCAGGTAACCGGCGAAGATGTCGCCGAAGTTACCGGTCGGTACCGAGAACGACACCGAACGCGCCGGACCGCCCAACTGCAGGGACGCATGGAAGTAGTAAACGATCTGGGCCATGATCCGCGCCCAGTTGATCGAGTTCACCGCCACCAGACGCGTGCCTTTGAGGAAGCTCTGGTCGGCGAAGCTGTTCTTGACCATTTCCTGGCAGTCGTCGAAGTTGCCTTCGATGGCGATGTTGTGGATGTTCTCGCCGAAGATCGTTGTCATCTGCCGACGCTGCACTTCCGATACGCGCTGATGCGGGTGCAGGATGAAGATGTCGACGTTTTCGCAGTGCTTGCAGCCTTCGATGGCCGCAGAACCGGTGTCACCAGAGGTGGCACCGACAATCACCACGCGCTCGCCGCGCTTTTCCAGCACGTAATCGAGCAGACGACCGAGCAGTTGCAGGGCGAAGTCCTTGAACGCCAGGGTCGGGCCGTGGAACAGCTCAAGCACCCATTCATTACCGTTCAACTGACGCAGTGGCGCCACGGCGCTGTGGGCGAACACACCGTAGGTTTCTTCGAGAATCTTCTTGAAATCGGCATCCGGAATGCTGCCGGTGACAAACGGGCGCATCACCCGGAAGGCCAGTTCGTGATACGGCAGGCCAGCCCAGGAAGCGATCTCTTCCTGAGTAAAACGTGGCAGGTTTTCCGGGACGTACAGACCGCCATCGGTCGCCAGACCGGCCAGCAGGACCTCTTCAAAATTCAGGGCCGGGGCCTGGCCGCGAGTACTGATATAACGCATAGGGGCAAACCTTTGGTTTGAGCTGCAAGCCTCAAGCTGCAAGCTGCAAGTCAAAGCCGAACCGCTTCGTCTTGCCGCTTGTAACTTGCCGCTTGCCGCTGCTTTTAGTTCAAATGTTCGACACGGATCCGTACAACCGGGCCGTCGACGCCAGCCAGTGCTTCCAGCGCGGTGATCGCATCGTTGATGCGCTGCTCGACCACGCGGTGGGTCAGCAGGATCATCGGCACCAGGCCGTCATGCTCTTCGACTTCCTTCTGCATGATCGATTCGATATTGATGCCGCGCTCCGACAGGATGCTCGCCACCTGCGCCAGTACGCCCGGATGATCCTTGGCGTGAATGCGCAGGTAGTAAGCGCTTTCGCAGGCTTCGATCGGCAGGATCGGATGGGCCGATAGCGAGTCCGGCTGGAAGGCTAGGTGCGGCACACGGTTTTCCGGGTCGGAAGTCATCGCGCGAACCACGTCGACCAGATCGGCGATCACCGACGAAGCGGTCGGCTCCATGCCAGCGCCGGCACCGTAGAACAGCGTCGAACCGGCGGCGTCGCCATTGACCATCACTGCGTTCATCACGCCGTTGACGTTGGCGATCAGGCGATCGGCCGGAATCAGCGTCGGGTGCACGCGCAACTCGATGCCGGCGTCAGTGCTGCGCGCCACACCCAAGTGCTTGATGCGATAGCCCAGCGCTTCGGCGTAGTTGACGTCGGCGGTGGTCAGTTTGGTGATGCCTTCGGTGTAAGCCTTGTCGAATTGCAGCGGAATGCCGAAGGCAATCGACGCCAGAATGGTCAGCTTGTGCGCGGCATCGATGCCTTCGACGTCGAAGGTCGGGTCGGCTTCGGCGTAACCCAGCGCTTGCGCTTCGGCGAGTACGTCTTCAAACGTACGGCCCTTCTCGCGCATTTCGGTGAGGATGAAGTTGCCGGTGCCGTTGATGATCCCGGCAACCCAGTTGATGCGGTTGGCGGACAGGCCTTCGCGGATCGCCTTGATCACCGGAATGCCACCGGCCACCGCCGCTTCGAATGCCACGATCACGCCTTTCTCGCGTGCCTTGGCGAAAATCTCATTACCGTGAACGGCTATCAGCGCCTTGTTCGCGGTGACCACATGCTTGCCATTCTCGATGGCCTTGAGTACCAGCTCGCGGGCAACGGTGTAGCCGCCCATCAGCTCTATGACGATGTCGATCTCAGGGTTCGTGGCCACTTCGAAGACATCGTTGGTAATCGCAATACCGGTCGTCTGGAACTGAGGCTTTGGCGTGCGCGTGGCAATTTGTGCCACTTCGATTCCACGCCCGGCACGACGAGCAATTTCCTCGGCGTTGCGCTGAAGTACGTTGAAGGTACCGCCACCGACGGTCCCTAACCCACAGATGCCTACTTTGACCGGATTCACTGTGAACTCCCCATGAAACGGCCGACACAGGGTCGGCCGGAAAACAACCGCGTGCTCGCGGCTCTCTGTTGATGGCCCGGCGCTGTTGCCGCCGGACCACGATCGTCAACGGTTGCCCGTGACGATGCGAATTACTTCGCGCCCAGCGCCAGTTTGGCGACTTGTGGCGCCGGCTGGTAGCCCGGAATGACCTGGCCGTCGGCCAAAACGATGGCCGGTGTACCGTTCACGCCGATCGACTGACCGAGGGCGAATTGCTTGGAAACCGGGTTATCGCACTTGGCGGCCTTGATTTCCTTGCCATCGACCATTTTGTCCATGGCGGCTTTCTTGTCTTTCGAGCACCACACTGCTTGCAGCTGCTCGTCACCCGGCGAATTCAGGCCCTGGCGCGGGAACGCCACGTAGCGCACTTCGATGCCGCGCTTGTTCAGCTCCGGCACTTCGGCATGCAGTTTGTGGCAGTACGGACAGGTGGTGTCGGTGAACACGGTGATGTGCGATTTGGTCTCGCCCACGGCCGGGTAGACCACGGTTTCGGCCACCGGGATGGCATTGATCAGTTTGGAAATGCCCAGGCGTTCGGTCTTCTCGGTCAGGTTGACCGGTTTGCCATTCGCGAGCTGGTACAGGTTGC
Source organism: Pseudomonas sp. PS01270 (assembly GCF_029959775.1). Taxonomy (NCBI): domain Bacteria; kingdom Pseudomonadati; phylum Pseudomonadota; class Gammaproteobacteria; order Pseudomonadales; family Pseudomonadaceae; genus Pseudomonas; species Pseudomonas sp. PS01270. The sequence goes on from NZ_JASCPT010000014.1 coordinate 59,699, forward strand.
CCTGCACGATGTACTGGCCATCGGCACTGGCGTACAGCACGCGGCTGCCTTTGAGTTTGACTTCGTACATGCCAGGCAACGGGCTGGCACTGATGCTTTCGACCGGAACCTCGAGTTCGAGTTTTTCCAGGCTTTGACGAATGGCTTTGTCAGCCGCGTCGTCGGCGACGGCAAAGGTGCTCACCAACGCAATGGCGGCGGCAGCGAAAATCTGGGTCAGACGCATGAGTACTCCTGAGGGCGGGCCAATGAAACGGTCAGAACGCCCGTGCGAAACACCGGGTCATAACCGTCCATCGTGCAAACCGGCAAAGCCTAACACATAAGGTCACGAGGGCCGAATGCGCCTGTCGCCACACACTCATGTGCAACTGACACATCTTCATGCTTGTACAACTGACCCACAACCACATGTGGCTGACACACATTATTGTGGCGAGGGAATTTATCCCCGATGGGTTGCGAAGCAGTCCTAAACCATCCACCGCGATCTTTCAGTCAAAATCGAGCCAGCCGGGTTTGCGACTGCTGCGCAGCCGAACGGGGATAAATCCCCGAGCCACAGGTCAGTATTTCAACATTATGGGATGTGTCAGCCGCGTGGGTGGTGTTTGGCGTGCAGATCCTGCAATCGGGCGCGGGCGACATGGGTATAGATCTGCGTCGTAGAGAGGTCGCTGTGCCCGAGCAGCATCTGCACCACGCGCAAGTCCGCGCCATGGTTGAGCAGGTGCGTGGCAAATGCGTGGCGCAAGGTATGCGGCGACAGCGACTTGCTGATCCCGGCGACCTTGGCCTGATGCTTGATCCGATGCCAGAACGTCTGCCGGGTCATCTGCTCGCCGCGCTGGCTGGGGAACAGCACATCGCTGGGGCGGCCACCGAGCAACTCGCCACGACCATCACGCATATAGCGCTCGACCCAGACAATCGCCTCCTCGCCCATCGGCACCAGACGCTCCTTGCTGCCCTTGCCCATCACCCGCAATACGCCCTGGCGCAGGTTGACCTGCTCCAGCGTCAGGCTGATCAGTTCGGTCACCCGTAGGCCACAGGCGTACAGCACTTCCAGCATCGCGCGGTCGCGCTGGCCGATGGCTTCGCTCAGATCCGGCGCCTTGAGCAGCGCTTCGACATCGGCTTCCGACAGCGACTTGGGCAACGGCCGACCCAGTTGCGGCATGTCGACGCGCAACGTCGGGTCTACGCTGATCAGTTTTTCCCGCAACAGATAGCGATAAAAGCCACGCACCCCGGAGAGAAATCTCGCGGTGGAGCGCGGTTTGTAGTTTTGCTCCAGCCGCCACGCCAGGTGATCGAGGATCAACTCGCGGCCGGCATTGATCAGCTCGAGATTTTTCTCCTGCAACCAGCCGTTGAACAGCGCGAGGTCGCTGCGATAGGCGTCGCGGGTGTTGTCGGACAGGCCTTTCTCCAGCCATAAAGCGTCGAGGAATTGATCAATCAGCGGATGGTCGATGGCAGGCATGGGTGCTCGGGGCAGGCAGTTTTTAACACTGCGCGCAAATAGACAGTGAACGACGGGAATGGCCGCTAGTCTTTCATAGCCAGCCAGATCAAGGAACAGGGAGCATCAATGAACGAGCAGCAAATTCTCTTGGCATTTGGCGGGATCGGCGCGGCGGCGCTGGGTTGTCAGTGGCTGGCATGGCGCCTGAAGCTGCCGGCCATTCTGTTTCTGCTGCTGACCGGCATTCTGGCCGGCCCGGTGCTGGGTTGGCTCGACCCGCAGGAAATGTTCGGCCCGCTGCTGATGCCACTGGTGTCGCTGGCAGTGGCGCTGATCCTGTTCGAAGGCAGCCTGACCCTGCACCTGTCGGAATGGAAAGAGATCGGCAGCGTCGTCCATCGCCTGGTGACCCTCGGTGCGATCTCGACCTGGATCGTCATCGCGGTCGCCACGCACTTTCTGCTGAGCTTCGACTGGATGCTGGCGATTCTGTTTGGCAGCCTTACGCTGGTTACCGGTCCGACCGTAATCGTGCCGATGCTGCGGGTGGTGCGGCCAAAAGCCTCGATCGCCAACATCCTGCGCTGGGAAGGCATCGTCATCGATCCGGTCGGCGCTCTGCTCGCGGTCGTGGTGTACAGCTTCATCATCGCCAGCGCTGAAGGCCATGGCCTCAAGCAAAGCCTCTTCACCTTCGGCGGGGTGATTCTCTGCGGCGCCGTGTTTGGTGTCGTCGGGGGTTGGCTGCTGGGGACGGTGATCCGGCGTCAGTGGCTGCCGGAATACTTGCATAACCTGGCCTCGCTGGCAGCCGTGCTGGCGATCTTCATCGGTGCCAACCAAGTGATGCATGAGTCCGGACTGCTGGCGGTGACGCTGATGGGCATGTGGCTGGCCAACATGAAAGGCGTGGACGTGCGGCACATCCTGCACTTCAAGGAAAACCTCAGCGTATTGCTGATTTCCGGACTGTTCATCCTGCTCGCGGCGCGCCTGGACCTGAACGCTTTGCTTGGCCTGGGACCGCTGGTGTTGATTCTGCTGTTGGTGATCCAGCTGATCGCCCGTCCGTTGAATGTTTTGCTTAGCACCGCCGGCTCCAGTCTCAGCTGGCGTGAACGGGCGTTGCTGTGCTGGATCGCGCCGCGCGGGATCGTCGCTGCGGCTGTCTCGGCGATTTTCGCGATTCGCCTGGATGAATCCGGGCATGAAGGCGCCCTGCTCCTGGTGCCGCTGACCTTTGCGGTGATCATCGGCACCGTGGTTTTGCAAAGCGCAACGGCGCGACCGCTGGCACGGCTGTTAAAGGTCGCTGAACCTGCGCCGAGCGGTTTTCTGATCGTTGGTGCCAATGGCCCGGCCCGTGAATTGGGCAAGTCGCTGCAACAGCTGGGCAGCCGCGTGCTGCTGACCGATTCGAGCTGGGAGAATATCCGCGCGGCACGCATGGAAGGCTTGCCGACCTATTTCGGCAACCCGGCGTCGCAGCATGCCGACGCGCATCTGGATCTGGTGGGGTTGGGGCATTTGCTGGCACTGTCACCGTCGGGCGAGCTGAACACATTGGCGGCGATGCGCTTTCGTCATGACTTCGGTCATCAGCGCCTGTTCGGTCTGGCCAGCGGCCATGAAAGCCGCCGCAGCGATAAACATCGGGCGAGCCTGGAACACCGGGGCAATCAGTTGGGCAGTGAGGCACTGACCTATTCGAAACTGGCCGGCCAGATGGGCCAGGGAGCGGAGCTTTACAGCACGACATTGACGGACGGCTTCGGCTGGGAGGATTACCAAGCGCTGCACGGCAATCGCGCGACGCTGCTGTTCATGCGTGATGACAGCGGCTGGGTGCATGTGGTGACACCGGAAACGGCGTTGAAACCGGGGGCTGGGTGGACGTTGCTGGCGTTGATTCAACCAGAAGGTTCCAGCGCCTGATGGATCGATTCGCTAGCAGGCTCGCTCCCACTGTATTCCTGTGGGAGCGAGCCTGCTAGCGAAGGCCGCGACTGGGTCACGGACAGACTGAAGATCTTTGCAGCACAAATCCCGGGCAACAAAAAAGCAGCCCGTAGGCTGCTTTTTTCTGCATCGGAAGCTGGGCTTAAGCCAGTTTTTCCTTGATGCGTGCTGCTTTACCCGACAGGTCGCGCAGGTAGTACAGCTTGGCTTTACGTACGTCACCGCGACGTTTAACAGCCATGCTGTCGATCTGCGGGGAGTAGGTCTGGAAAGTACGTTCTACGCCAACACCGTTGGAGATTTTACGAACGGTGAACGCACTGTTCACGCCGCGGTTACGCTTGGCGATTACAACGCCTTCGAACGCTTGCAGACGGGAACGATCGCCTTCCTTCACTTTCACCTGAACGACAATAGTGTCGCCTGGGGCGAAGGTAGGGATTTCTTTGGTCATCTGCTCTGCTTCGAGTGCAAGGATGATTTTGTTGGTCATGCTGTGCTCCTAAGGTAAATCGTTCGATCTACCATCGATACGTTGTTAACTATCGTCCCGCTCGCGGATGTATTCCTCGAGCAGCTTCTTCTCTTCTCCAGAAAGCGAGCGGCTTTCCAGAAGATCGGCGCGTCGTTCATAGGTCCGACCAAGGGACTGCTGTAAACGCCAACGCCGGATATGCGCGTGATTGCCACTCAGCAACACGTCGGGAACACGCTGATCCGCATACACCTCCGGTCGGGTGTAGTGCGGGCAATCCAGCAGACCATCCGTAAAGGAATCTTCCTCAGCGGAATCCGCATGCCCTAAAGCTCCAGGCAGCAGTCGTGTAACCGCATCGATCAGGACCATGGCCGGCAGCTCGCCACCAGACAGTACATAGTCGCCAATCGACCACTCTTCATCGACATGAGCCTCAATAAAGCGCTCGTCAATGCCTTCGTAGCGGCCGGCAATCAGGATCAATGCATCCGATTGTGCCAGCTCGCGTACCGCCGACTGAGTCAGTTGACGGCCTTGGGGGGACAGGTAAATCACCTTCGCCGCCTCCCCGGCTGCTGCCTTGGCCTGAGCCAGCGCATCTTCCAGGGGCTTGATCTTCATCACCATGCCCGGACCACCGCCAAACGGGCGATCGTCCACAGTGTGATGCCGATCCGTCGTGTAATCTCGCGGATTCCAACAGGTCAGCTGCAAGAGCCCCTGTTTGACCGCACGACTGGTGATGCCGTAATCGCCAATGGCGGAAAACATCTCGGGAAACAAACTGATCACTTCTACGCGCAAGTTAGCCACGTTCAGAAGTCCGCGTCCCAATCCACCTTCATCTCGCCCGCTTCCAGGTCGACGGCCAACACGCATTGCTCCGTATAGGGCAACAGGCGTTCGCGATCATCCAGGCTGCCAGCGCAAGGCTTGACGACCATTACATCATTGGCGCCGGTTTCCAGAAGATGATCGATTTTCCCGAGCAGTTGCCCAAGGGTGTCGATGACCTTCAGACCTTCCAGCTGGTACCAGTAGTACTCGCCTTCGGTCAATTCAGCGAACAGGTTGCGCGGCACGCAGATCTCATAACCAGCCAGAAGACGAGCTTCTTCACGATCATCGAGACCCTTGAGCTTGGCGACCAGGAACTTGTCGCTCCCGCGTCCACTGACCAGCTCGACCTGTTTGACATTGCCTTCGCGCTTGAGCGTCCAGGTTTTGTACTGCAACAGGTTTTCAGTCGGATCAGTAAAGGAATAAACCTTCACTTCGCCGCGAACGCCATGAACAGAATAAATTTTGCCAATAACGATCAAATCATCGGCAGGGGCTGGCGTCGCGTTCATATTGCTCAGGCCGCAGCCTTGGCAGATTCCTTCAACAACTGAGCAACGCGCTCAGAAGGTTGTGCACCAACGCTCAGCCAGTAGGCAACGCGCTCTTGGTTCACGGACAGACGGATTTCCTGACCACGGGCAACAGGGTTGAAGAAACCAACCTGTTCTTTGTGGGAGCCGTCACGCGGGTTACGCGAGTCGGTTACGGTCAGGTGGTAAAACGGGCGCTTTTTGGAGCCGCCAAGGGCAAGACGGATTGTTAGCATGTGAACATCGTTCCTGTAGTCGGTGCTGCAAATCTAAATGCACAGCGGGCATGGGTGCCCGAAAGGCCGCATATTCTAAGGAATATCCGGACTTTTGCAAATGACTTTTTCCGGCGCCCATGGCATGCCGTGCAGATTTGCATAGAGAGCCGTCGATAAAAACGGCCAGTCAGCTCCCGCCGAGTGCGGGTTTGCTGTTGATCCTGCGTCCTTGCAGGGTCTGCGCCGGTGCGACGACCGGCGAAGTCTTTACATTTTCGGCATGCCGCCGCCGGGCAACATACCGCCCATGCCGCGCATCATTTTTGCCATACCGCCCTTGGCGGTGAATTTCTTCATCATCTTCTGCATCTGCTTGTGCTGCTTGATCAAGCGGCCGATGTCCTGCACCTGCGTGCCGGAACCCATGGCGATCCGGCGCTTGCGCGAACCGCTGATCAGCTCAGGGTCGCGGCGCTCGGCCGGGGTCATGGAATTGATGATGGCTTCCATCTGCTTGAACTGCTTCTCTGCGGCGTTCTGGGCATTGCCCATCTGCGACAGGTTGACCCCGCCGATGCTCGGCAGTTTGTCCATGAGGCCGCCGAGGCCGCCCATGTTCTTCATCTGTTGCAGCTGATCGCGGAAGTCTTCGAGGTCGAAGCCCTTGCCCTTCTTCAGCTTCTTGGCCAGTTTGTCGGCCTTGTCCTTGTCCAGCGTCGCTTCGGCCTGTTCGATCAGGCTGAGCACGTCGCCCATGCCGAGGATCCGCGAGGCGATACGCTCAGGGTGGAACGGATCGAGCGCTTCGCTCTTCTCGCCCATACCGATGAACTTGATCGGCTTGCCGGTGATGGCGCGCACCGACAGCGCGGCACCGCCACGGGCGTCGCCGTCGACCTTGGTCAGGATCACACCGGTCAGCGGCAGCGCATCGCCGAAGGCCTTGGCCGTGTTGGCGGCGTCCTGACCAGTCATGGCGTCGACCACGAACAGGGTTTCGACCGGGTTGATCGCGGCGTGCAGCGCCTTGATCTCGCCCATCATCTCTTCGTCGATGTGCAGACGACCGGCGGTGTCGACGATGACCACGTCGATGAATTTCAGTTTGGCTTCTTTAATAGCCGCATTGGCGATGTCGACCGGCTTCTGGCTCAGGTCGGACGGGAAGAATGTCACGCCAATGTCGTTGGCCAGGGTTTCCAACTGCTTGATCGCCGCCGGACGATAGATGTCCGCCGACACGACCATGACCGACTTCTTCTTGCGCTCTTTAAGGAAGCGCGCCAGTTTGCCGGCGGTGGTGGTTTTACCCGCGCCCTGCAGACCGGCCATCAGAATAACGGCTGGCGGAACAGCGCTCAGGTTGAGGTCTTCGTTGGCCGCCCCCATCAGGCTTTCGAGCTCGGCCTGGACGATCTTCACGAACGCCTGGCCCGGCGTCAGGCTGCGCGACACCTCGGTGCCGACAGCGCGCTCCTTGACCGAATTGACGAAGTCCTTGACCACCGGCAATGCGACGTCAGCTTCGAGCAACGCCATGCGCACTTCACGCAGGGTGTCTTTGATATTGTCCTCGGTCAGCTTCGCCTTGCCGGTGACATGGCGCAGCGTCTGCGAGAGACGGTCGGTTAAGTTTTCAAACATTGCGCGATCCTTTCAGGCCCTGTACGAACCGGGATAATGGCGGCCCAGACCGGAATCAACATGTGCTCGGCGAGCCTGCGGCGTGGGCAGGTCGCGGATTATAGCGAAGACTGCGGCTGGCGGACACCTCGCCGTCAGCTTGCGGAGTCTTTCGTGCCGTGGCGGTTCTATGCCAAACTCAGCGCCTTTCGGGCTCGCCTAACAGGATTTATGCTCCCCTTGTCACCCAGTTTGCTGACCACCCTCGCCGCCGCCCTGCTCTATGCCGCTGCGACCGTCTATCAAAGCACCCGCCTGGCCACCGGCGCCAAGGCGAACAAGCGCCTGCTGGTCAGCCTCGGCGTCTTCGCCGTGCTCGCCCACGGCGCCAGCCTGCTTACACATCTATTGACCCCGATCGGCCTTGGCCTGGACTTCTTCAGTGCGTCCAGTCTGATCGCTGCTGCGGTGATTGCCCTGACTCTGCTCGCCTGTTCGCGGATCCCGGTGGAAAACCTGCTGGTGCTGTTGTTCCCCCTGGGCGCGATCACGGTATTGCTGGCGCAGTTCGCGCCGACCGGCACGGTGCAGATCATCGATGAAGAGCCGGGCATCCTCGCGCACATTCTATTGTCGATCCTCGCCTACGGCATGTTCACCATCGCCGTGTTCCAGGCGTTGCTGCTGCTGGTTCAGGACCATCAGCTCAAGCACAAGCACCCGTCCGGGCTGATCAAGAACTTCCCGCCCCTGCAAACCATGGAAAGCCTGCTGTTCGGCTTTCTCTGGGCCGGCTGGACGCTGCTGTCGCTGTCGCTGATTTCCGGCTGGCTGTTCGTCGAGAACCTGTTCGCTCAGCATCTGGTGCACAAGACCCTGCTGGCCTGTCTGGCATGGATCGTCTTCAGCGTGCTGTTGTGGGGCCGCAACCGTCTGGGCTGGCGCGGCCACAAGGCGATTCGCTGGACCCTCGCCGGTTTCTGCCTGCTGATGCTGGCGTACTTCGGCAGCAAACTGGTTCGTGAATACATTCTGCACATCTGACGGGCGGCATAAATGGACGGTTTGCCCATAGGGCCGATGCTCGCGGTATTTGTCCTGCTGATTTTATGGTCAGGGCTGTTTACCGCCGTCGAAATCGCGCAGCAACACTTGCTCGCGCAACGTATCGCCTCGCGCGCCGGCGATAAACCGCTGGCGAAGCTGAGCTTCCCGCTCGACAGCCTGATCCTCTGCAACACCCTGTGCCGCGCCCTCGTAGTGATCATCGCGACGCTGCTGGCGATTTTCCTCTGCGAAGAAAACGGCCCGTGGGCGGCCTGCCTTGGCGCCGGTGGCATCCTGTTGGTGTTCGCTGATTATTTCCCGCGCACAGTGGCTCGGCGCTATCCCGACGCTGTGCTGGCGTTCGGCAATGCCCTGCTGACCGTGCCGATGAAAATCGTCTACCCGTTCGCGTGGCTGTTCAGCCGGGTCAGCGCTTTGTTGATAACCCCGTTCACGCGCAAGGCTCAGGTGGTGCAACAGAGCGAGGACGAGTTGCCGACCGATCACGATGAGGATCACGAGCATCCGGTCCGCAGCCATCCGGTATCGGGCATTCATGCGCTGGACAACATCACGGTCAACGACATCCTGGTGCCGCGCAGTGACGTCGACGGCATCAACCTCGACGATTCGATCGAAGAGATCATCGAGCAACTGCGCGAGAACAAGCGCACGCGTCTGCCGGTGTTTCACAGTGACATCAATCTGGTCGAAGCGGTGCTCAACACTCGCCAGATCGGCCATTTGCTGAGCAACGGCGGATTGACCCGCGAGGCGCTGCTGGCCGCCAGCTACGAGCCCTACTTCGTCCCGGAAAGCACGCCGCTGCAACTGCAACTGCTGAACTTCCACAAACAGCAACGCCGTCTCGGCATGGTCGTCGATGAATACGGTGAAGTGCTGGGCATCGTCACCCTTGAAGACATTCTCGAAGAAATCGTCGGCGAATTCGAAAGCGAGCACAGCCTCGACAACCCGCACATCCATCCCCAGGCCGACGGGCGTATGTTGATTGATGGCGCCGCGTCGATCCGCGACCTGAACAAGTGCCTGGGCTGGCATCTGCCGAGCGACGGGCCAAAGACCCTGAACGGCCTGGTCACCGAAGCGCTGGAAACCATTCCGGAAAGCGCGGTGTGCCTGAAGATCGGGCGTTATCGACTGGAAATCCTCGAGACCGAGGAGAACCGGGTGAGCAAGGTGTTGATCTGGCTGACCTCATCGGTGCCTGCTCTGATGCCTGCTCGATAAAGCTGCATTGTTTGCGCTTGTTTGATCGTTAGCCCCCTTCCTATAATCGAGGCGCTTACCCAAGCGCCGTCGATCCCTGTGCCTACCCGGCACTGCCCGGATCCTGACTGTTTCCGCTGCAAACCGACGACTGTTCCTACTCGAAACAGCGCTCGCGCCCTACCCCACATCCCTGGGTGTTCGACCATAATAATTCGCTCCACTGGAGCTCATGACTGTCAGGGATCACCGCATGACGACCCATACCGCTTACAGCGAAACCGCGCCTGCCCAGCCGACCAATTCCGCCACCCGCGTGGCCACGGCAAGCTTTATCGGCACTGCTATCGAGTTCTACGACTTCTACGTTTACGCCACTGCTGCGGCGCTGGTGATCGGGCCGGTGTTCTTTCCGCAGACCTCCGGCACGGCGCAGATGCTTTCGGCGTTTCTCACTTTCGGCATTGCCTTCCTCGCCCGACCACTGGGTTCGGCATTGTTTGGCCACTTCGGCGACCGTATCGGCCGTAAATCGACGCTGGTCGCCTCGCTGCTGTTGATGGGCGTGTGCACCACCTTGATTGGCGTGTTGCCGGGCTACGACAGCATTGGTGCCTGGGCGCCGATTCTCCTGTGCGTGCTGCGCTTCGGTCAGGGCCTGGGCCTTGGCGGCGAATGGGGCGGTGCGGCGCTGCTGGCCACGGAAAACGCGCCGAAGGGCAAACGCGCCTGGTTCGGCATGTTTCCGCAGCTCGGGCCATCGATTGGTTTTCTTGCGGCCAACGGCCTGTTCCTGACCTTGGCCATGACCTTGGATGACGAACAGTTCCGCAGTTGGGGCTGGCGTATTCCGTTTCTGCTCAGCGCGGCGCTGGTGATGGTCGGCCTGTATGTACGCCTGAAATTGCATGAAACGCCAGTGTTCGCCAATGCGATCGCCCGTCAGGAGCGAGTGAAAGTGCCGCTGGTGGAGTTGTTCAGCCAATACTGGGCGCCGACCCTGCTCGGGGCGGCGGCGATGGTGGTGTGCTATGCGCTGTTCTATATCTCGACGGTGTTTTCCCTGAGCTACGGCGTGGCCACGCTGGGTTATAGCCGCGAAACGTTCCTCGGCCTGCTGTGCTTTGCTGTGTTGTTCATGGCCGCCGCGACGCCATTATCCGCTTGGGCCAGCGACCGTTACGGGCGCAAACCGGTGCTGATCATCGGTGGCGTGCTGGCGATTCTGTCCGGATTCCTGATGGAACCGTTGCTGACGCAGGGCTCGACCTGGGGCGTGGCGCTGTTTCTGTGCATCGAGCTGTTTTTGATGGGCGTGACATTCGCACCGATGGGCGCGCTGTTGCCTGAGCTGTTTCCAACCCACGTGCGTTATACCGGCGCTTCAGCGGCGTACAACCTGGGCGGGATCGTCGGGGCCTCGGCGGCGCCGTTCTTTGCGCAGAAACTGGTGGCGATGGGCGGGTTGAGCTATGTCGGCGGGTATGTGTCGGCGGCGGCGGTGTTGAGTCTGATTGCGGTGCTGTGCTTGAAGGAGACGCGCAATAACGATCTGAATCAGGTTGCCTGACAGATCGTTATCGCGGGCAAGCCCGCTCCCACAGGGTTTTGGGATTGGTCACAGATTCTGTGTTCACCCAGTCCCATGTGGGAGCGAGCCTGCTCGCGAATAGCTGCCGCGACCCGGTTTACAGCTCGACAACAACCGCCTGCGACGCACGGGTCGCCTTGGCACGTGCGGCCTCGATCGACTCATCACGGGCCAGCGCCACGCCCATGCGGCGCTGACCGTTCACTTCCGGCTTGCCGAACAGACGCAGCGCGGTGTCCGGCTCGCTCAGCGCAGCGCCCAGATTGGCGAATGCAGTCTGGGTCGACTGGCCTTCAACCAGAATCACTGCCGACGCCGACGGGCCGAACTGACGGATCAGCGGTACCGGCAGACCGAGAATGGCGCGGGCATGTAGGGCGAATTGCGACAGGTCCTGAGAAATCAGCGTGACCAGACCGGTGTCATGCGGCCGTGGCGAGACTTCGCTGAACCACACCTGATCACCTTTGATGAACAGCTCGACGCCGAACAGACCACGGCCACCCAGTGCTTCAGTGACTGCTTTGGCAACGCGCTCGGATTCAGCCAGAGCAATCGGGCTCATGGCCTGCGGCTGCCAGGATTCCTGATAGTCGCCTTTCTCCTGACGGTGGCCGACCGGTGCGCAGAACGTGGTGCCGCCAATGTGGCGCACGGTCAGCAGGGTGATTTCGTAGTCAAAGTCGATGAAGCCTTCGATGATCACCCGACCTTTGCCGGCGCGACCGCCCTCTTGCGCGTAATCCCAGGCCTTCTGCACATCATCGGCGCTGCGCAGCAGGCTTTGGCCCTTGCCTGACGAACTCATCACTGGCTTGACCACGCAAGGGAAACCCAGGTCCTGAACGGCTTTGCTGTAGTCCTCGAAGGTGTCGGCAAAGTGGTACGGCGAGGTCGGCAGATCCAGCTCTTCGGCAGCCAGACGACGGATGCCTTCGCGGTTCATTGTCAGCTGCGCCGCACGCGCGGTCGGAATCACGGTGAAGCCTTCGGCTTCCAGCTCGACCAGCGTGGCGGTAGCGATGGCTTCGATTTCCGGCACGATGAAGTGCGGCTTCTCGGCTTCGATCACTGCACGCAGAGCGGCACCGTCGAGCATGTTGATCACGTGGCTGCGATGGGCGACTTGCATGGCCGGCGCGTTGGCGTAGCGGTCGACGGCAATCACTTCAACGCCCAGGCGCTGCAGTTCGATTACCACTTCCTTGCCCAACTCACCACAGCCACACAGCAATACGCGGGTCGCGGTTGGCGACAATGGAGTTCCGATACGGGTCATCTCAGGTCCTCAAAGGAAGCGGATCATCGAGGAAAGCCACGCAGGTGCGCTTTCCATGGGGAGAAAGCGCGGCATTTTACATGAACCCGAGGGTTTGGCTTCAGCTGGCGACAGCCTGTTTGCGATCACGCCAGGCCATGATCAGCCAGACGGCAGTGACGCCGGCAAACTTGGAGGCCAGCGCGGTGATGATCACCGGCGGCGTCAAGGCGTCAATCATGCCGAAGAAGATGAAGGTATCCAGCGGAATGCTCAGAGCCGAACTGATCCACAGTCGATCACGCAACGGCCGCTTGGTGATGCTGAACACCAGCCAGTCGATGCACTCGGAAACCGCGAACGCCGTGGCGCTGGCCAGCGCGATGGATGGGTCGGACGTGATGTAGGAGAGCACCAGCGCCGCCAGCATCGCCACGATCGCACCATGACCGAAGCGCGTTTGCACCATGTCGCGCAGCACGAACACCAGGCCGCCCCAGGCCGACCAGATGATGTCCAGGTGCGGTGCGGTGGAAAAGGCGAAGTTGATCAGCACGACGCTGCTGATGTAGGCGATGAGGAAGATCATGGGGGGCGGCCTGTCGATTTGGCGCACAGGTTACTTGAGCGCTGGTATTGCGCCAATAGGTGCGGTGACAGGACCGACGTCTTCGCGAGCAGGCTCGCTCCCACAGTGGAATGGATTTTCAAGGTGGGAGCGAGCCTGCTCGCGAAAGCGGTGGTTCAGACGCCAGACAT
>NZ_JASCPT010000150.1:0-10959 GCF_029959775.1 Pseudomonas sp. PS01270
GTGTGGGAGCGAGCCTGCTCGCGAAAGCGGTTTATCAGTCGACATCAATGTTGAATGTGACATCGCATTCGCGAGCAGGCTCGCTCCCACAGGGGGAATCCACCGACCGACAAAGTTAAACTTGTCGCCCCGCTTCGCTGTCTCTGAAACAACACCTCCAGAGCGCACGCAGCCGGCATGGCGAAATCCCGCGACTTTGCAAAAATCTGGTTCAGCGCCCGCGACTGGAAGCCGTTCGCCTTTCAGAAACTGGTGTGGGCGGCGGTGAAAAACGGCGAGTCCGGATTGCTCCACGCCAGCACCGGCGCCGGCAAAACTTATGCGGTATGGTTTGCTGCGCTCAACCGCTTCGCCCGCCTGCAACCGCCCGTGGCTACACCGCGCAAACGCAAACCGCCGGCCGAACCGCTGACGGTGCTGTGGATCACGCCGATGCGCGCCCTCGCCGCCGATACCGCCCGCGCGCTGCAAATCCCGGTGGATGATTTACAGATTCCGTGGAGCATCGGCCTGCGCACCGGCGACACCAGCAGCAGCGAACGCGCTCGTCAGGGCCGGCGCTTGCCGACGACGCTGATTACCACCCCGGAAAGCCTGACTCTGTTGCTCGCCCGCGCCGATGCGCGCACGGCGTTGTCGAGCCTGCGCATGATCGTCGTCGATGAATGGCACGAATTGCTCGGCAACAAACGCGGCGTGCAACTGCAACTGGCCCTTGCCCGCCTGCGTCATTGGCAGCCGGAACTGATCATCTGGGGCGTATCCGCCACCCTCGGTAATCAATCCCACGCCGAGCAAGTGCTGATCCCACAGGGCGGCGGCGTCAGTGTTCAAGGCAAAAGCGAAAAAACCCTGCAGGTCGACACCCTGCTGCCACCGGCCATCGAGCGTTTTCCCTGGGCCGGCCACATCGGTCTGAAGATGCTGCCGCAAGTGGTGGCCGAGCTCGACGACTGTGCCAGCAGCCTGGTGTTCACCAACACCCGCGCGCAATCGGAGATCTGGTATCAGGCGCTGCTGGAAGCGCGGCCGGACTGGGCCGGGTTGATCGCGCTGCACCACAGCTCACTGTCACGCGATACCCGCGACTGGGTCGAGCAGGCGCTGAAGAATGGCCAATTGAAAGCGGTGGTGTGCACCTCGAGCCTGGACTTGGGAGTGGATTTCCTCCCGGTCGAGCGCGTGCTGCAGATCGGCTCGGCCAAAGGCGTCGCGCGTTTGATGCAACGTGCCGGACGTTCCGGTCACGCACCCGGGCGCACCTCGCGGGTGACGCTGGTGCCGACCCACAGTCTTGAACTGATCGAAGCGGTTGCCGCACGCGACGCCGTCGAACAGCGGCGCATCGAGCCGCGTCTGTCACCGCACAAGCCGCTGGATGTGCTGGTCCAGCATTTGGTCAGCATGGCCCTTGGCGGTGGGTTTATTCCTGAAGACTTGTACGAAGAAGTCCGTGGTGCCTGGGCTTATCGTGACCTGACAGCGGCAGACTGGGCCTGGGCGCTGGCGTTCGTACGCCATGGCGGGATGTCTCTTACAGCGTATCCGGATTACCGCCGGGTCGAGCCGGACGAACACGGCGTCTGGCGTGTGCCGGATGCGCGTCTGGCGCGGCGCCATCGCATGAGCATCGGCACCATCGTCAGCGACGCGAGCATCAACCTGAAATTCTGGAGCAAGGGCGGCGGCGGCAAACAACTGGGCAGCGTCGAGGAAGGCTTTATCGCGCGACTGAAACCCGGCGATGGTTTCCTCTTCGCCGGGCGCCTGCTGGAACTGGTGCGGGTGGAAAACATGACCGCCTACGTCAAACGCAGCACCGCAAAAAAAGCCGCCGTGCCGCGCTGGAATGGCGGGCGCATGCCGTTATCCAACGAACTTGCCGAAGCAGTGGTGACGCGCTTCAGCGCCGCTGCTCAAGGTCAATTCAACGGCCCGGAAATGCACGCGCTGCGGCCGCTGCTGGAGACGCAGATACGCTGGTCCGGCTTGCCCACCACGGAAAATCTGCTGGCCGAGGTACTGAAATCCCGCGAAGGCTGGCATCTTTTCCTCTATCCGTTCGCCGGGCGCCAAGTGCATCTGGGACTGGCGAGCCTGTTGGCGTGGCGCGTCAGTCAGCGGCAACCGGTGACCTTCTCGATTGCCGTGAATGACTACGGCCTGGAGCTGCTCAGCGCCACGCCGGTGGATTGGGCCACGCATCTCGACGCTCACCTGTTCAACGCCGATGACCTGTTGCTGGATGTGCTCGCCAGTCTCAATGCCGGTGAACTGGCGTTGCGCCGCTTCCGCGAAATCGCGCGGATCGCCGGGCTGGTGTTCGCCGGGTATCCGGGCGCACCGAAAAGCACCCGCCAGGTGCAGGCGTCGAGTGGCTTGTTCTTCCAGGTGTTCAAACAATATGACGCCGACAACCTGCTGCTGGCCCAGGCCGGGGAAGAAGTCCTACGCGAAGAGCTGGATATTCGCCGTCTGGAACAGACATTGGAGCGGATCAATCAGATGAAACTGGACGTGCATCAGGTTAAACGTCCTACACCGCTGGGCTTTCCACTGCTGGTGGAGCGGATGCGCGAGAGCATGAGTTCGGAAAAACTGGCTGACAGGATCAGAAGAATGGTCGGTGACCTGGAAAAAACCGCTGATAACGGAAAATCATCGTGAGTGCCTACCCGGTGCGTTTGGCCGGTGAGGAGTTGTGGCTGCTGCCGGAGAAAGCCCTGTACTGGCCAGCGCAGGAAGCATTGCTGATCGCCGATGTGCATTTCGGTAAGGCGGCGGCCTATCGCAGCCTCGGCCAGCCGGTGCCGCATGGCACGACGGCGAGCAACATCGAGGTGATCGACGCATTGCTGGCACGGCTGCCGTGTCGCCAGTTGATTTTTCTCGGGGATTTCCTGCATGGGCCTGGCTCACATGTCCCGACCACACTGAATGCGCTGGCAGAGTGGCGAGCGCGCCACGCTGATCTGCCGATGACGCTGATTCGCGGCAACCATGACAAACGCGCGGGCGACCCACCAGCATCGCTGAATATCCGCATAGTGCCAGAGCCGCTGTTACTCGGGCCGTTCGCCTTACAACACGAGCCCGATGCGCATCCGGAACGGCACGTGCTCGCCGGCCACGTGCACCCGGTTTATCGGCTGCACGGCAAAGGTCGGCAGAGTCTGCGCCTGGCTTGTTTCAGACTCGGTGAGCGCATCAGCCTGATGCCGGCATTCGGTGCGTTTACCGGCGGCTATCAGGTCGAGCGCGACGACAGTTGCAAGGTCTTCGTGATCGGCGACAACGAAATATGGCCCGTCAGCTAGATCGCAAATCGATCAGGCTGACGGGCCATATTCATGACAGTCGGTCAGGCAACAGGCGCCGGAGGCGGCTCGTCCGGCAGGGTCGGTTCGCCTGGTTCGGTCGGTTGTTCATTGGGAGTATCGGGATCGGGCTGGCCGGGCACGCCGCCGGACAGGCTCAAAGACGGATGCGCCAATAACGACCAAGCCAGAATGCCTATCTGATTGGGCTCAAGCCTTGCCAGTTCAGCGCTGATTCGCGGGTCGATCTTCATAGGGCACTCCTCAGTGAAGGCCCGAATTTGTGTGTAACAAAAACGGGCAGTACACCCCATAGAGTGTCTGCCCGCCAAAGAATTCCCGACATCCGTCGGATGGTCGATCAGGTACGCGGCAACGTCACACCACGCTGGCCCTGATATTTGCCGCCACGATCCTTGTAGGAAACTTCACATTCTTCATCGGATTCGAGGAAGAGCATTTGCGCCACGCCTTCGTTGGCGTAGATTTTCGCCGGCAGATTGGTGGTGTTCGAGAACTCCAGCGTCACATGACCTTCCCACTCAGGCTCGAGCGGAGTGACGTTGACGATGATGCCGCAGCGCGCGTAGGTGCTTTTACCCAGGCAGATGGTCAGCACGTTGCGCGGAATGCGGAAGTACTCGACGGTGCTGGCCAGGGCGAAGGAGTTCGGCGGAATGATGCAGACGTCGCTGTGGATGTCGACGAAGCTGCCGGCGTCGAAGTTCTTCGGGTCAACAATGGCCGAGTTGATGTTGGTGAACACCTTGAAGTGGTTGGTGCAACGCACGTCGTAGCCGTAGCTCGACACGCCGTAGGAAATCACCCGGCTGTCGTCGCTGCCGCGCATCTGGCGCTCGACGAACGGTTCGATCATGCCGTGTTCCTGCGCCATGCGGCGAATCCACTTGTCCGATTTGATGCTCATGGCGGGTTTGTCCTGAATAGCGAGGTGGAAAATTCTGTCCGGCATCTTACCGGGCGCGTCGCCGCGATCAAAGTGCGCAACGCAATTCTCGGCGAACACCCCGTATTTACGCGATGTGGCGACGAACCGTCGCACCGCCGATCCCTAAAATACAGAATCCTTTGCAAGAAACATTGGCACGTTCCGGAAAAAGGGTTAAGGTGGCGTCACTGTGTTGCTTGTGTCACTGAGAATCTCTACACGATATGTTGAATTTCGATCCAACCATCTACAAGAATTTTTCCTGCTCTTTGCACTCAGTCTCGGCCAGGGTTCTTCCTGAGTCGCAGTTATCTTTGTTCAAGGAGTTACACCATGTCTAATCGCCAAACCGGTACCGTTAAGTGGTTCAACGATGAAAAAGGCTTCGGCTTCATCACTCCACAATCCGGTGACGACCTGTTCGTTCACTTCAAAGCTATCCAATCCGACGGCTTCAAAAGCCTGAAAGAAGGCCAACAGGTTTCTTTCATCGCTACCCGCGGTCAGAAAGGCATGCAAGCTGAAGAAGTACAAGTTATCTAACTTGTAGCTTCTTTAGAAAAGAGCCCCGCCCTTAGAAGCGGGGCTTTTTTGTGGGCGCCTGTTTTGTTCAGGCAAAAAAATCGCAGCCCGAAAGGCTGCGATTTTTCGTTTGTGCTTTTACCAGGCCACACCAAACCCTGCGGTATAACGGGTCTTGTTCAGATCCGCATCGTTGGTGCCGCTGATGATGTCGCGCTCGGCCTTGAGGTTGAGCGAGGCCCAGTCGGTGACCTTGTAGCGCAGGCCCAGCTCGGCATCCAGTGCGTAATCGGCAACGCCCGACAGCGGCTTGCCGACTTCGCCATTGGTGAAGAACTCGACCTTCTTGCCGATCAGATAGCGGTTGTAGTCCCACTTCATCGCGACGGAATAGAAGTTGTCCTTGCTGCCATCGCGGTATTCATAGTCGGTGCGGTTGAGCAACGAGCCCAGCGAGAACGCGCCGAGTTCGTCGTCCCAGAACTGGTAGCCCGGACCGGTACCGACCACGCGCTGACGCGCCAGCTCTTCGATGTGATCACGCTTGTAGTTGATGCGTCCCTGCCAGAACCACTGATCGGTGAGGAAGCGGTCGAGGGAGTATTCGGCGCGCCAGTTGTTGGTGGTGGTTTCCGCATCCTGGACTTCGCGGTTGTACTCACCCTCGCCGGTATGCCGCCAGCGACCATGGCGAGCCGAAGTCTTGAAGGCAACGTCGTAATCGTCGGTGTCCTTTTCGGCGCGCTGATAGTCCAGCGCCAGATCGACGTTGCCCTTCCATACCAGGTCGGTGACGATCGGCTTGGGCTTGAGGATCTGCTGAATGCTCGCCAGCTCGACCGTCTTCGGCGCCTCGCCGTTGGCCAGGGTGACCTTGCCATCGTCGGCCGCCGTCAGCGACTTCGATACTTCACCGGCATAGGCGTCCTGCTTCACCAGCAGATGCTGATCGCTGTCGAGGGTCTTGACCTCTTTCCAGTCAATCGCCACTGCGCCGGCGTATTTGGTCTGGATCAACAGCTTGCCGCCATCGAATACCGTGATAGTGCCACTCAGCTTGTCGCCGTTTTTCAACCAGACGGTGTCGGCAAGCAGGGGCGTGGACGCGCTGAAAACAGCAAGGCACAACAGGGTTCTGGGGAACATAAGCAGATCGGGGGCTCAGAGTTGGCGAAAAAGGTCGGCATTATCCGTAGGATTTTGCCCATGACAAGGACTGACCGGACTATTTCAATTGAGTTCATTTCTCAACTGCGCCACGAGCGATTACCCTTGTCGCCATCGTCACGCCAATGCTCAGGAGCCGCGTACGTGAAAGACCCGCTCGACAGCGTTGAAAACGATGCGCAAATCCGACGCACGGCACTCTACTCGACGCTCGCGCAAGTGCCCGAAGGCAAAGTCGTCAGTTATGGCCAGTTGGCCGAACTTGCCGGGCTTGGCCGCGCCGCGCGCTGGGTCGGGCGGACTTTGAGCCAGTTGCCCGGCGACACCAGGCTGCCCTGGCACCGCGTACTCGGCGCCGGCGGGCGCATCAGTCTGCCGGTCGGCAGCCCTTCCGGTGACGAGCAGCGCGCGCGATTGCGCATGGAAGGCATCACCGTCCAGAACAATCGTGTGGATATTCGGCGCCATGGCTGGCGTCCGGTAGAGCACAGCGGTTAGAGTGCGCGCTTTGTTTTCGCAATTTTGAGGCAGACTTCAGCCCATGCCCCGTAAAACCTGGCGCGCCGCGCTCGCCGCCTATGCCAGTCCTTCGACGCTCGTGCTGTTGTTGCTCGGTTTTGCCGCCGGCCTGCCGTACATGCTGGTGTTCTCGACGCTTTCCGTATGGCTGCGTGAAGCAGGCGTGGCCCGTGAAACCATTGGCTATGCCAGCCTGATCGGCCTGGCGTACGCGTTCAAATGGGTCTGGTCGCCCCTGCTCGACCAATGGCGCCTGCCCTTGCTGGGCAAACTCGGCCGTCGCCGCTCCTGGCTGGTGCTCTCCCAGGCACTGGTGATTCTCGGCCTGATCGGCATGGGTTTCTGTGATCCGCAGAAGCATTTGTCCTGGCTGATCGCCATTGCCGTCGTCGTCGCCTTCGCCTCGGCCACGCAAGATATTGCGGTCGACGCCTATCGCCTGGAAATCGCCGATGACAGCCGCCAGGCCGCGCTCGCCGCCAGCTATATGTCCGGCTACCGCGTTGCCGCCCTGCTCGCCACCGCCGGCGCGCTGTTCTTCGCCGAAGGTTTCGGCTCAACCGGCTTCAACTATAAGCACGCGGCATGGACCGGCACCTATGTACTGTTTGGCGCATTGATGGTGCCCGCGCTGCTGACCACGCTGTTCATGCGCGAACCACCGGTGCCGCTGCGCACGCAGTTGCAGGCCGGGCGCTACACGTTCATGCATCAATTGATGTCGGTGTTCGTGCTGATCGTTCTGCTGGTTTCCGTGCCGGCGATGTTCACCCAGCTGTACAACACCGATTTCGCTGGCGTGCTGTTCGGTGACATGAGCCCGCTCGATCTGCTGCTTGAAGACCGCGCCTTTCTGCGCGCCATCCTCTATATATTGCTCACCGGCATGTGTCTGTCGGCCATGGGCCGGCGCGGACTCGCGCCGGTACTCACGCCGGTGAATGACTTCATCCTGCGTTATCGCTGGCAGGCGCTGTTACTGCTGGGCCTGATCGCGACCTATCGCATGTCGGACACGGTAATGGGCGTGATGGCCAACGTGTTCTACATTGACCAGGGTTTCACCAAGGATCAGATAGCCAGTGTCAGCAAGATTTTCGGCCTGATCATGACCCTCGTCGGTGCCGGCATGGGTGGCCTGTTGATCGTGCGTTTCGGCATTCTGCCGATCCTGTTTATCGGTGGTGTGTCTTCGGCGGCGACCAACCTGTTGTTCGTCATGCTCGCGGACATGGGCCCGAACCTGCAGATGCTGGTGGTGACCATTTCCCTCGACAACTTCAGTTCGGGCCTGGCGACGTCGGCGTTCGTTGCCTACCTGTCGAGCCTGACCAACCTGAAGTTTTCCGCTACGCAATATGCCCTGCTCAGCTCGATCATGTTGCTGCTGCCGCGCCTGATGGGCGGCTATTCCGGCGTGCTGGTCGAGAAGTTCGGTTATCACAGCTTCTTCCTCATTACCGCCCTGCTCGGCGTACCGACGCTGCTACTGATCGCGCTGCACTGGTTCCAGGAACGCCGCCGCGAAGGGCAGACACCGACGCCCGAGCCTGCACCGACGCCCGTCACCGAAGAATCGTAGGACGCTTCGCCAATGGCGGGAGGAATCCCGCCGCTGGCGCCTTCCGCCGGCCACACTTCTGTACGTCAGCAAAACTCGCCGGTACACTGCTCCGTCATTTCCAGTCATAGCAACCGACAACGGCCAACCATGCGCACCAGTCAATTTTTGCTCGCCACACAGAAAGAAACGCCTTCCGACGCGGTCGTGATCAGCCACCAGCTGATGCTGCGCGCCGGCATGATCCGCAAGCTTGCCTCGGGCCTGTACACCTGGCTGCCGATGGGCCTGCGGGTCATGCGCAAGGTCGAAGCCATCGTTCGCGAAGAGATGAACGCTGCCGGTTCTCTGGAAGTGTTGATGCCGAGCACCCAACCGGCCGAGCTGTGGCAGGAATCGGGGCGCTGGGAAGAATACGGCCCTGAGCTGCTGCGCATCAAAGACCGCCACGGTCGTGACTTCTGCGCGGGCCCGACCCACGAAGAAGTGATCACCGATCTGATGCGCAACGAGTTGAGCAGCTACAAACAGCTGCCAATCAACCTGTACCAGATCCAGACCAAATTCCGCGACGAAATCCGCCCACGCTTCGGTTTGATGCGCGGCCGCGAATTCATCATGAAGGACGCCTACTCCTTCCACGCCGATCAGGCGTCGCTGCAGATCACTTATGACCGCATGCATGAAGCCTACTGCAACATCTTCACGCGTCTGGGTCTGAAATTCCGCCCGGTAGAAGCCGACAACGGCTCCATCGGCGGCGCCGGCTCCCACGAATTCCACGTGCTGGCCGAGTCCGGCGAAGACGATATCGTCTTCAGCAACGGTTCCGACTACGCGGCGAACATCGAAAAAGCCGAAGCGGTGCCACGGGAAACCTCGCGCCCTGCGCCAACCGAAGAACTGCGTCTGGTCGATACACCAGACACCAAAACCATCGCCGCTCTGGTGGAAAAATTCAATCTGCCGATTGAAAAGACCATCAAGACCCTGATCGTGCACGCCGAAGAAGAAGGCAAGCTGATCGCGCTGGTGATTCGTGGCGACCACGAACTGAACGAAATCAAGGCTGCCAACCAGCCTGGCGTGGCCAGCCCGCTGGTGATGGCCTCCGATGCCGAACTGCGTGACGCGATCGGCGCCGGCGCTGGTTCGCTCGGCCCGCTGAACCTGCCACTGCCGATCATCATCGACCGCTCGGTGGCGATGATGAGCGATTTCGGCATTGGCGCGAACATCGACGACAAGCACTACTTCGGCGTGAACTGGGAGCGTGATCTGCCGGTTCCGACCGTTGCCGACCTGCGCAACGTCGTCGCCGGCGACCCAAGCCCGGACGGCAAAGGCACGCTGGAAATCAAGCGCGGCATCGAAGTCGGCCACATCTTCCAGCTGGGCAACAAGTACAGCAAGGCGATGAAGTGCGAAGTGCTGGGCGAAAACGGCAAGCCGGTGACCCTGGAAATGGGTTGCTACGGCATCGGCGTATCGCGCGTGGTCGCCGCTGCCATCGAGCAGAACAACGACGCCAACGGCATCATCTGGAGCGACACCCTGGCGCCATTCCAGATCGCGCTGGTACCGCTGCGCTATGAAACCGAGCAGGTGCGCGAAGCCACCGACAAGCTGTACGCCGAACTGACGGCGGCCGGCTTCGAAGTGCTGCTGGACGATCGCGACAAGAAAACCAGCCCGGGCATCAAGTTTGCAGACATGGAGCTGATCGGCATTCCACACAGGATCGTGGTCAGCGACCGCGGCCTCGCCGAAGGCAACCTGGAATACAAGAGTCGTTCCGAAGCAGAGGCGCAAGCACTGCCGGTGGCCGATGTTGTGTCCTTCCTTCAGGCCCGTATCCGCCGCTGAAACCAGATAGAGACGTCATGTTCAAGCGAAACACCTTAGGCCTCGGTGGCGCCGCCCTGTGCGGCGCCCTGCTGGTCAGCGGCTGCGCCAATCACATGTCGCAACGCAGCGAGCACGAAGAGCGGGTCGAGCGAAAACTGCTCGATCACAGCCTGCAGATCGATGTCGGCGAGCCCAAGGTGCTCGAGCTGCCGCAGCGACGCGTGAAGATCAACGAGCAGAAGACTTTCGAAGTCACCGAGTTCGAGGTCACCCGTCGTTACGACCGCTACACGCCTTACCAACCCTGGCGCGAAGTCTACGAGATTCCGCTGGGAGCGGTGGCCGTGGCCGGTGGTGTCGGTGCGAACGTGGTCAACGTGTTTGCCCTCGGCAACCTGCCGGACAGCATCACCAAGGATTGGCTGAGCTACGGTTTTGCCGGGCTCAACCCGTTCATGAACGTGCAGTCCAATGGTCGCGCGCAGCAGAACCTCGCGGGCATCGACGAAGTCCAGCGCGACAAGCGCACGGAGTATTCGAGCCTGCCGTGGAGCGAACGACCGGTGCAGGTCAAGGCCGGCAAGCAGACATTCGACATGACCACCGACCGCAACGGCGTGCTGCGCTTGAATCTGCTCGATAGCCCTTTCGCCGAACATGACCTCAACCATGTTGGCCGCTTGCAGATCAGTGTCGAAGACGCCAAGGACGACGTACATACCGACTCGACCCTGATGCTCAGCGGCCACCTGCGCGGCAAGTTGATCGAGGCGCACGGGCTGATTTATGACGACCTGGAAGATGACGAGGTGAGCCAGTGGGTACACCGGGTCAAACGCCTGTCGGAGCTGGGCCTGGAAGAAGAAGCCAGCGAACTGGAGCAGAGTCTGATCGAACTGACCCGCAATGATCCTGAGTTGCAGACGGAGTTTCTCAAGTCTCTAGCCAAGGATGCCGGGCGTTTAGTGGCTGATCCGGGACCGAATTAAAAGCTAAAGGCATCGCGGGCAAGCCCGCTCCCACAGGGTTTATGGGTGTTCACACAATATGTGTTTCACCATCGATCAATGTGGGAG
>NZ_JASCPT010000151.1:0-10931 GCF_029959775.1 Pseudomonas sp. PS01270
CAGATCACTGCGCTTTTCATGATCTGCGTTCGACGCGATATTCCAGGTCGGCGTACCACGACCAAACAACGCGATCAGTTCCCTCTCCCTCTGGGAGAGGGTTAGGGTGAGGGGCTTTTGATCGCAGATCACTGCGCTTTTCATGATCTGCGTTCGACGCGATATTCCAGGTCGGCGTACCACGACCAAACAACGCGATCAGTTCCCTCTCCCTCTGGGAGAGGGTTAGGGTGAGGGGCTTTTGACCTGACTAATGCAGTACAATCCGCCCCCTTCTCAACTCCCCCAAGGATCTGACATGTCCGGGCTTGAACTGTTTGCCGCTGCCCTCGGTGTCATCGCCGTGTGGCTGACGGTCAAGCAGAATCCGTGGTGCTGGCCGATCGGGCTGGTCATGGTGTTGCTCTACAGCTGGATCTTCTTTGAGGTGAAGCTGTATTCGGACATGTTGCTGCAAGTGATCTACGCCGCGCTGCAGATCTACGGCTGGTGGCAGTGGACCCGCGCCGGGACGCTGCATGACGGTCGCCAGGTTACCCGCCTCGACCCACGCTCGATGGTGCTCGGCCTCGGCGTTGGGGCGATCGGCAGTGTGTTGCTGGGCGCGGCGATGGCGCACTGGACCGACGCCGCACAGCCGTGGCTCGATGCCGCGCTCACCGGTTTCAGTCTGGTGGCGCAACTGTGGATGGCGCAAAAACGCCTGCAATGCTGGGCGTTGTGGTTCGTCCTCGATGTGATCTTTGTCGGCCTGTTCATCTATAAAGGCCTCTATCTGACTGCTGGCCTGTATGCGCTGTTTACCTTGCTCGCGGTGCAAGGCTGGCGGGAATGGCGTGCCGATCCGGCGTTGCGCACATGAAAGTCGTTGTTCTCACCGGCCCGGAATCCACCGGCAAGAGCTGGCTGGCGGCAGGCCTGGAGCAGCGTTTCGGCGGCGTGCGCGTTGATGAATATGTTCGTCGGTTCATCGAAGACAACCCACGCGACACTTGCCTCGCGGATATCCCTGATATCGCCCGGGGCCAGTTGCAATGGGAAGATCAGGCACGGGCGAAACAACCCGAACTGCTGATTCTCGACACCCATCTGCTGAGCAATATCCTTTGGAGCCAGACCCTGTTCGGCGACTGCCCGGCCTGGCTGGAAAAAGAACTGCTCACGCGCCATTACGACCTGCACCTGCTGCTGTCGCCGCAACAAGTCGACTGGGCCGAAGACGGCCAGCGCTGCCAACCGGATCTTGCGGATCGCATGGCCTTTTTCGAAGCCACCCGCGCCTGGTTGATTGAGCATCAACAGCCATTGCAAGTTATCGAGGGCAATTGGGCCGAACGGCACGCCCACGCCTTTGCCGCGGTCGAGCTTTTGCTGTCCAGCTGAGCCGCCTTGGGACGAAACTGTCCGTTTTTGAAACACTCCTCACCGCGCAAAGCCCCCGTCCAAACGCTGTTCATCACTCCGTCACGTCACCTGTTACGCCGATGAAACACATCGGCGCAAACCCTTGTTCCAGAGCTTTCCAACGTCAAGCATCGTTCAAGCGCCCCTGCATGTGTCTCAGCGCTGAAACAGTGCCCGCACTGAGCAATTCTCAAAAACACCTAACCCATTGAAATAACGCGATAATTCAAAACCGGCACAGCTTTCGCTCTCTCCTTCACAACGCTGAATAACCCAGCCCACTGAAGAAGGAATTGCAGCCGTGGGGAATTTCAATAAAAGCCTGACCTGCCTCCTGCTGATCGGATCAGCCGCCAGCGCATTGATCAGTGCCAGCGCCCAGGCCGAAGTCAATGGAGTGATCGTCCTCAACCGCGACGTTCAACCCATCGCGATCGGTCGCAATGGCGGCAAAGACCCCTATCCGACCACGGTCAACGCCAACCCTTCGGCGCGGATCAACCAGACCCTCAGCAGTACCGAACTCACTGACGGTGATTTCGCCAGTGTCGCCAGCGGCTCATCGATTCGCGGCAACATGACCACGCCCAGTTCCAACCTGCCCGGCATGAACACCCTGACCAACCAGAACGGCCTGCCCGGTATGCGCACTGGCAGCGGCGGTGGTTCTGGCGCCTCGATCTCCAACACGGTCAACCGGGCGATGAGCACCGGGCTGGCGCCTCTGACTCGCATGGCCGGAGGCCAATGACATGAATCGCACCCTGCTGCTTCTCGCCCTGCTCGGCTGCACCAGCGCCATGGCCGATTCGGCTTCAGTGAACAAGGCCAATATTCAGGATTCCGGCGCGCAGTATCGCGGCAACTTCAACGTCAACCAGGCCGCCGGTGACCAGATGCAACAAGCCAACACCAAGGCGATTGCCATCGGCACCGAAGCCCATGCCACCACCAACGTCAGGCAAACCATCGACACGCCTGCCAGCCGCGCCATCGACGCGAGCGCCAACATCGGCGGCAACTCTTTCAGCAATGGCAACGGCATCCTCGGTGTTAACCAGGGCGCCGGTGCCAACAACCAAATGGCCAACGTCACGCGCGTCAGCATCAGTGCCGGCCCGCAGAGCGTTGACGACAGCGCCCTTTCACAACAGAACGTGGCGTTTTTACCGAGCTCAGGAGCAACTGGTACCTCGATCGGCAGTCGCCAGGTCACGACAAGTGATCAGGCCTTCACCGGCAGCCGTGGGGTAATCCAGGTGAACCAGAGTGCCGGGGTGGGGAACCGCATGGCTAACACCCTGAGCATCCGGGTCGCAGACTGACCCAAACAAAAAGCAGTGCAATTAGAAAAGTCCCAACACTTAACCAACTAATAAGCACGACGGAGAAACAACCATGAAACCTACAATGGCTCTCAAACCACTGGTTTTCGCACTCGCAGCAGTGATGGCAATGGCAGCACAGGCTGGCGGCCGTGGTGACAATGATCATGGTAACGGGCACGGCAATGGACATGGCAACGGTCACGGCCAGCCACAAGGTCCGAATCTTGAACAACTGCTGCAAATCACCGCAGGCGCCGGCGCCGCTGTACTCGACGCACAAAACAGCGACGGCAACGTGGTAAAAAACCAGGGCACCCTGAACAACGCCAATGCCAGCGACTCGCTCAACGGCTCCAACGGCAACATGGGCGCCAACGTCGCCGCCGGCGACGGCAACCAGCAGGACAACGCTGCTGCACTGGCCACCGCTGACGAAAGCTTCATTTTCGGCAATGCTGTTGCCGCCTCGAGCGCGACTCAGGTGAACAACAACAACTACGTGAAAAACTCGTCCACCTTCAACAACGCCACGCTCAGCAATGCAGGCAACAATGGTTCCGGCAACATCGGCATCAACGTGAGCTCGGGCAACTTCAACCAACAGAAAAACAACCTGGCCATCGCCGTTTCCGGTGGTCGTGTAGCGCAGGCCGCTGCCTCTGCCAACCAGTCCTCGACTGGCCTGGTCGTGGAAAACAAAGGCGTGCAGGCTTACAAAACCGACACCCTCACCGGTACTTATGCAGCCGCTGGCGTATTCAAAGCCAAAGGCACTGCGACCATCGAAGACGACAACCACGGCGGTTGGGGCAACCGTGGCGGCGGCCATGGCGGCAACGATGATCAGAAAGCCAAGTTCGAAGCCGTGGGTACTTTTGGCCTCGCTGGCGTCACCACCCAACAAGTGTTGACCAAAGATGGCTGGAAAACTCCAGTCGTCAACAACGCCAACATGACCAACTCGATGAACAACTTCTCCGGCAACGGCGGAGCCAACGTCTCGGCGGGTGTGGGCAACCAACAAAGCAACTCGCTGTCCATCGCCGCAGGTTGCAAAGCCTGCATGTAATCGCGATCGAAACGAAAGCCCCGGCAACGGGGCTTTTCCTCGGTTCCACAAGGCGTATTCGATCATGCGGACTCCTGCCCTCCTCGCTCTGCTTTGTCTGTGCGGCCTGACTCAGGCGGCCCAGATGCCCGTGGCTGCCCTGCCGGGTGGCGTGCTGGTCTACAAGGACGTGCAAAGCATTCGTGAGCGCAAGTTTGCCGACATCGTCGAACAGAAAACCGACTTCAGCTGCGGCGCTGCTGCACTGGCAACGGTCCTGCGCCAGGCCTATTGGCTCGACGTCGATGAGGAGCACATCATCAAAGGCATGCTGGTCAACGCTGACCAGGACCTGGTGCGAACCCAGGGTTTCTCCATGCTCGACATGAAGCGCTACGTAGAAAGCATCGGCATGCGCGCCCGTGGCTACCGGATCCCGCCCGAAAAACTCGAAGCGGTGACCATTCCGGTGGTGGTTCTGATGGACATTCGTGGTTACAAGCATTTCGTCGTCCTGCAGCGTTCGGACAAGGATTGGGTCTACATCGGTGACCCGGTTCTCGGCCACAAACGCTACAAGCACGACGACTTTGTCAAAGGTTGGAACGGCATTGTCTTTGCCATCGTCGGCCCCGGTTACGACAAGGCCAACGCCTTGCGCAGCCCTCCGGTGCCGCTGACGGCGAAGAACTCGCTGGACAGTTTCAACCCGGTCAAAGATGCGGAATTGATGGATTTCGGGTTCATTCAGAGCGACTTCTTTTAATCGCCGAGTTAGAGAATGGGACTGGATGTCCCGGGAGCAGCAGATGAAAAGCTCATACTGGCTGGCCGCCGCCTGCCTGGCAGCGAGTGCGTCAGGTTTAGCCCATGCCGGATTCAAACCCATCGAAATCAAGGACCAGGAGCTCGCCGAGCTGCGCGGTCGTTACGTAATGCCGGGGCGGATCATCAGCTTCGGCATTGTCATGAGCAGCACCTGGCGCAACGCCAGCGGCGACTTGATCGGGGCCGCGACCTCGATGCAGATCCAGGCCGCAACCGTCAAACCGGAATTCTACGTCTCGACCATCAAGGAGTCGGGCAACGGCAGCGCCCTCACCGCAGGCACCGGCAGCGTAATCGGTGGCGCCGGCCTCAACAGCAGCCAGGGTGTGACGCAAAGCGTACGCGCCGCCGGCGATGGCAACACCGCCAACAACAACGTCGCGATCAACGTCAGCGAAGCCAGTCAGGCCCCGGCACTGGTGCCGTCGCAGGGCCAGGCCCTCATCGCCGGGCAGACCATCAGCGGCAGCAACGGCGCCGGCAGTGTCGCGGTTTCGGCCAATGGCGGTGGCGTGCAAATGGCCATTCAGGCCAGCGGCAATCAAGGCACAGCACTGCAACAAGTCGCCCAGGGCGGGCTGCTGCAGAACACCCGATTGCTGGGCAGCGCCAACGTGGTCAACAACCTTACGCAACTCAACGTCGTACTTAACAATAACGGCAGAAGCGCCGGTGCACTGGATTGCAACCTGACCCAACTCGGCGCCCTACGCAATATCGGATATTGAACTACGCTGAGTCTCGATCATTGGGCTTAAAGGGACGGCTTATTCATGTATCGATCAGTATCACTGCGTGCTGCAGTGTGTTTGAGTACCCTTCTCCCGGCGGCAATGCTGCAAGCAGCACCCGACGCCGATGTAGAAGCCCTGAAACGGGAACTTCTGGAACTGAGACAACGATACGAACAACAACAACAAGCGCTGGCGGTACTTGAACAACGGGTCCGCCAGGTAGAAGAAACACCCGCCGCCCCACCGCCAAAACGGCTGGCCAAATCGCCGTCCGACATGAAAGGCAATCGCGTCGCCGCCGGAGCCGCCACAGGCACCGGTGCGGCTGCTGCATCGGGAGGCGCCGCCGGGGGCAGTGGCGCTTCCTACGGTCAATCGCTGGCCGATGATTCACAACCGGCGCAGAGCGTTTCCAACCTGTATGACGAGGCCAGCGGTTTCTTTGGCGGCGGCAAGTTCAGCGTGGAAACCGGCCTGACCTATTCGCGCTACGACACCCGCCAGTTGATCCTCAACGGTTTCCTTGCGCTGGATTCGATTTTCCTCGGCAACATCAACCTCGACCGGATCAAGGCCGACACCTGGACCCTGGACCTCACCGGCCGCTACAACTTCGATAACCGCTGGCAGTTCGACCTGAACGTGCCGGTGATCTATCGCGAGTCGACGTATCAATCCGGCGGCGGCAACGAGGGCGCGGCTGGCGTAACAACCGAAGAAACCGTGACCAAGGATCCAACCATCGGCGACGTCAACTTCGGTATCGCCTACAAGTTCCTCGACGAATCGGTCAACACCCCGGACGCCGTCGTCACCTTGCGCGTCAAGGCGCCGACCGGCAAAGACCCGTTCGGCATCAAACTGCGCCAGACCGACGCCAACTCCAACCTGTTCGTCCCCGACACCCTGCCCACCGGCAACGGCGTCTGGTCGATCACGCCGGGTATCTCGCTGGTCAAGACGTTCGACCCGGCGGTGCTGTTCGGCAGCCTTTCCTACACCCACAACCTCGAGGAGTCGTTCGACGACATCAGCTCTACGGTCAATCAGAAAAACCCGGGCAAGGTTAAGATTGGCGACAGCTTCCAGATCGGCGCCGGCATCGCCTTCGCGCTTAACGAGAAGATGAGTATGTCGTTCTCGGTCTCCGACCTGGTGCAACGCAAGAGCAAGCTGAAACAGGACGGCGGCGATTGGGAATCGGTGGTGTCCAGTGATGCCAACGCCGGTTACTTCAACGTCGGCATGACCATTGCTGCAACCGACAATCTGACGATCGTGCCGAACTTGTCGATTGGTATGACGGATGATGCGCCGGACTTTTCGTTCAGCCTGAAATTCCCGTATTACTTCTAGGCAAAAGCAAAAGATCGCAGGCTTCTGCGGCTCCTGCATTGGGATTCGAGTAATCCCTGCAGGAGCCGCCGAAGGCTGCGATCTTTTGATTCTCAGGCTCTTGCTGGTGACCACTCATCGGAAACACACCCACACCTGTCAGATCTGACAGGTGCGCTCTGCCCTCAAATCCGCTTTGATGACTCCAGCGCCTGGCACCTTGCAACCGGGCCCATAACGGAGCACTGCCATGAGCCAGCCGCTGGATGAAAACCGCATTCTTGCCCTGAGCCCTCCCTTCATACAGGGTAAGGTCGACTTGCAGACGCCGGAGAACTATCACGGAGGTATATCGCTGGATACCGTCAAGGACGATATGCGGGTTTTCGTAGACCCGTGGATAGGTATGGCACTGAAAGACGAATGCCAAATGTCTTATGACGGCGTCATTGTCGGAACGATACCGGTCGATGAAGACAATCTGAATAAACGGCTGGAATTCAAAATTCCCAGGGCCCAGGTCACCAATGGCGCAGCACTCGTCTTTTACACGGTGAAACGCTTGGGTCAGGAGCCAGTGAGCTCCGAGCCGGTGTTGCGTATGTGGGTCCAGCTCACACGGCCAGGCGGCCTGGATCGCGACAGCGAGGACGGCCATTCCGGCCTGCTCTACACGCTGAGCCCTGATCCGTCTCAAGGCGTGGATGCGGAAATGGCCCGGCGGGAAATCCGCATGCTCATCGTGCCTTATGAAAACATTGCCGTCTTCGACACCATTCGTTGTGGTTGGGGAGATCAGGTGGTGACGTACTACCCGGTCACCAGAGAGCAGATCGAAGATCCGGTCAACAATCCGATCATCGTCACCTTCACCGAAAAAGTCATCAGAGACCAAGGCAACGGCAGGAACATCGAAGTGCGCTATCAGGTCTTCGACCGGGTTAATAATTTCCCGGTTCCAGAGGCGCCGTGGTCGAAAGTCACCTATGTCAATGTGGACCTGAGCATCAGCCGCTTGCCGGCGCCAACAATCTGGGTCAACAACCAGAACGTCACCACCATCGACCTGAAGGTACTGGGCACGAGCGATGCCGATGCGCGGGTTTATTTCACCCCGCCGGATTTCCAGATTGGAGACGAGGTCGAACTAAGGTGTACCGGCCAGACACCAGAGGGAGTACCTGTCACGATCGGACCGTTGGTACACATGGTCGGCGCCGTGCCTGGGCACTTCGATTTCAAGCTGGCCAATGCCTCGATCAGGGCCATGGTCAATGGCTCGGCCACGACCAACTACAAGTTAACCCGCGCCAACGTACCTGCGCGTCCGTCCAATGACGTTGTTGTTCCGATCACTGGCGAAGTCAGTCAGTTGAAGCCGCCAACGGTTGTCGAGGCGCCGGATTACAAACTTGACCCGAACCGGCATCAGAATGGCTTCACCGCGGTGTTTGACACTTCGATGTTTGGCGCAAATCACGAGGTAAAACTGGAAATCGCCGGCAGACCCGGCGCCGGCTCAGTACCTCCCCAGCAAAAGCCGGTGGCTGGACAATCGAAAGTGCAATTCGAGATTGATTTCTCCGTCACCGGGGCAAATCTGCAGCGCAGTGTGGAGCTGATATACAGCCTGATCGTTAATGGACAGCCGACGCCGGTGCAGAGTGTGACGCTGGTGATTGGTGAGTTGCTCCAGTCGAGCATGCCGATGCCGAAGCTCGAAGGGTTTGATGGTGAGGTGCTGGATGTAGGGTTGATCAAGGATGACACCAAGGTACTGTGCGGGGCTTGGCCGTTTCAGCGGATGGGGTTACCGATTTGGTTGGAGTATGTGGAGACGTTTGCGGGGGGTGGGGAGCGGGTCAAGCAGCAGTTTGTGGGGGCAGCGCATGATCAGGGGGTGGGGTTGAGTTATCTGGCAGAGGTGGAGTGGTTGCGGGGGTGTAAGGCGGATTCGAGGTTGGTTGTTGTTTTGAAGGTTGGGTTGAATGAGGAGGCGGTTGAGAGTGAGGCGGTTGGGTGTCGGGTGAGGAGTTATGGGGTTAAGGCTGGGTTGGATGATTTGACTACGTTTGATAATTATGATTGGAATAATTGGACACTAGCCACTTTCGGCCATATATCAAAAATCAGTCTTTCCTCGGAACAGTATTTTTTAGAGACCATAACTTCAGGTGGCTACGCTAACACCGTAAACATTGTGAAGTGCTTTCAGGACATTGAGACGGACACCCAACTTGAATTCAGCTTCGATTACAGATGCGCAGTTCCTATAAAGTTCAGCTTTTATCAAAACGCTGTACTTGAATACCACGGGGAGGCACCTAAGAGCGACTTCTGGCGAAAAGAAGTTGTACGCTTTCGCTCGGCGAAGTTCTCCACGCCAAAGACTCTTATGCTGGTCTTTCAAGCGGACAACCGCACACACAACTTCTTTGTTAAAAACATTAGGCTAAAAAATATTGATAGTTAAACTTTGATTACCGCACTTCAATTTCTTGCATTTACCTAATCTGATGCTTATGCAACAACCGATAAAAAGTAGGCCGCGAAACCCCTAAAACTTTCGCGGCCACACTCAAATTATCACTATGCCGATTCAACACATCACACAACGCCTGCCGTTCCGCCCGCGTCTTGTAATCCTCCCTCGAGCCAACTAGGTGGCGAACTTTTAATTTGCACGTTCATTGTCGCCAGTCCAAAAATCGACCACTCATCGGAAACACACCCACACCTGTCAGATCTGACAGGTGCGCTCTGCCCTCAAATCCGCTTTCATGACTCCAGCGCCTGGCACCTTGCAACCGGGCCCATAACGGAGCACTGCCATGAGCCAGCCGCTGGATGAAAACCGCATTCTTGCCCTGATCCCTCCCTTCATACAGGGTAAGGTCGACTTGCAGACGCCGGAGAACTATCACGGAGGCATATCGCTGGATACCGTCAAGGACGATATGCGGGTTTTCGTAGACCCGTGGATAGGTATGGCACTGAAAGACGAATGCCAAATGTCTTATGACGGCGTCATTGTCGGAACGATACCGGTCGATGAAAACAATCTGAATAAACGGCTGGAATTCAAAATTCCCAGGGCCCAGGTCACCAATGGCGCAGCACTCGTCTTTTACACGGTGAAACGCTTGGGTCAGGAGCCAGTGAGCTCCGAGCCGGTGTTGCGTATGTGGGTCCAGCTCACACGGCCAGGCGGCCTGGATCGCGACAGCGAGGACGGCCATTCCGGCCTGCTCTACACGCTGAGCCCTGATCCGTCTCAAGGCGTGGATGCGGAAATGGCCCGGCGGGAAATCCGCATGCTCATCGTGCCTTATGAAAACATCGCCGTCTTCGACACCATTCGTTGTGGTTGGGGAGATCAGGTGGTGACGTACTACCCGGTCACCAGAGAGCAGATCGAAGATCCGGTCAACAATCCGATCATCGTCACCTTCACCGAAAAAGTCATCAGAGACCAAGGCAACGGCAGAAACATCGAAGTGCGCTATCAGGTCTTCGACCGGGTTAATAATTTCCCGGTTCCAGAGGCGCCGTGGTCGAAAGTCACCTATGTGAATGTGGACCTGAGCATCAGCCGCTTGCCAGCGCCAACAATCTGGGTCAACAACCAGAACGTCACCACCATCGACCTGAAGGTACTGGGCACGAGCGACGCCGATGCACGGGTTTATTTCACCCAGCCGGATTTCCAGATTGGAGACGAGGTCGAGTTAAGGTGTACCGGCCAGACACCTGAGGGAGTACCTGTCACGATCGGACCGTTGGTACACACGGTCGGCGCCGTGCCTGGGCACTTCGATTTCAAGCTGGCCAATGCCTCGATCAGGGCCATGGTCAATGGCTCGGCCACGACCAACTACAAGTTACTCCGCGCCAACGTACCTGCGCGTCCGTCCAATGACGTTGTTGTTCCAATCACTGGCGAAGTCAGTCAGTTGAAACCGCCAACGGTTGTCGAGGCGCCGGATTACAAACTTGACCCGAACCGGCATCAGAATGGCTTTGCCGTGGTATTTGACACCGCCGCGTTTGGCGCAAATCACGAGGTAAAACTGGAAATCGCCGGCAGACCCGGCGCCGGCTCAGTACCTCCCCAGCAAAAGCCCGTGGCGGGACAACCGAAAGTGCAATTCGAGATTGATTTCTCCGTCACCGGGGCAAATCTGCAGCGCAGTGTGGAGCTGATATACAGCCTGATCGTTAATGGACAGCCGACGCCGGTGCAGAGTGTGACGC
>NZ_JASCPT010000152.1:0-10860 GCF_029959775.1 Pseudomonas sp. PS01270
GCCCTCGCCACTTCCCGCGTTTCATCGTTGGGGGCAACGCGCATCACAGCTCCACCAGCAGGCAATGCTCGTACGCCTGGGCCATGTAGCGTTTCACCGTGCGCTCGGAAACCTGCAAGCGCTCGGCAATCTCGCGGTAGCCAAGGCCCTCGAGTTGACTCCAAAGAAATGCCCGCCGCACCGCACGTGGCAAGCCATCGAGCAATTCATCCAGCGCCTGCAAGGTTTCCAACAGCAACCAGCGCTGTTCCGGCGACGGTGCGCACGCTTCCGGCAATTGCGCCAAGGCATCGAGGTAGGCTTTTTCCAGATGGCGCCGCGTGTAGAAATTGCTCAGCAGCCGTTTGCCGACGGTGAGCAGATACGCGCGCGGCTCGCGCAATTCAGCCAGTGGCGGCGCGTTGCACAAGACACGCAGGAAGGTGTCTTGGCTGAGGTCCGCCGCATCCCACGCATTGCCCATGCGCCGGCGCAGCCAGGTTTCCAGCCAGCCACGGTGCTCGCGATACAACTGTTGCAGGCTCTGCTCCGACGGTGATGTGGCTTCAATCATCTCAAGAGACCCTGCGCGAAGGTAGATTCAAATGAGACTGATTCTATTTAACTTCTTCGGGGACACAAAGCCTTTTTGTTGCTTAGCGCTTGAGCGTCTCGCTCGGCAGCTCCTTGAACAGCGCGCGGTAACTGCTGGAAAACCGCCCCAGATGCCAGAACGACCAGCGCATCGCCACTTCGGCAACGGTGGTTTCGCTAGGCCTGCGCTTGAGCAATTCACGGTGCGCACTGTTCAACCGCCTCAGGCGCAACCAGTGGCTCGGGGTCATCCCGGTGTAGGCCTTGAAAGCCTGTTGCAACTGGCGCAGGGGTACGCCGGCAACGTGAGAAAGTTCGAGCAGATTAACCGTGTCTTCCGGCGAATCAGCCGCCCATTCCCCTACTCTTTTGATGATCTGGCGTTCGTTGTTGCGTCGCTGCAATCCGCTGCGATCAAGGCTGGTGTGAGCGTTATCGAGGACGAACAGGCAGTCCTCGAGCAGTTGCCGAGTGAGGCGATCTTTATCAAGTGGATCAGCAGCTTGCGACAACTTCGTGAGAATCGAGCTTAACCAGCCGCTGAACAAAGCGTTCTGGCCGCAGTTCAGCGGCGCCATGAACAAACCCTCGAGCTTTGCCACTTGCAAACCGTGCTCGCGGACGAAATCCGGACCAAATACCACGGCGATTTCCCGGTAGTTCTCCGGGGTGATCCAGATGTTGCGGCTCTCTTCGTTGAGCAGGTACAGCGCGTTGTCGCTGCGATCGAAACAGAACGCCAGAGCACCGGATGGCGCACTGAAATTCTGCTCGACACGGGTGTTCATCTGTTCTTCGTAGACCTCGACGCCCTGCAGATCGAGATAGCGAATCTTCCCGGCGAAATGTCCCGGCGACATCTGCTGGTAATGCTGGACCCAGCCCGGTGTAGCGCGGATTTGCTCGGCCACGTCGGCGGTATTGAACGCTTGTACCTGAAGCGGATTGCACGTTGTCATGGGGTGACCTTGCGCACTCTTTTGGTGCGCTTTGGTGCTGCTGAAAGTGGATAGATGGAATCGCAAGCCGCGCCCAAGATAGTCGCCAACGCGCCACAGGGGAAGGGGCGGAAGATGAAACCCGCCCTCCCCGGCGTCTACAAAACCAATAACGAGGTCTTTATGAACGCCCCTTTCGATCAGCTGTTCACCTGGCTGAAAGATCACAAGATTACCGAAGTCGAATGCGTGGTCAGCGACCTGACCGGCATCGCCCGCGGCAAGATTGCACCGACCAACAAGTTCCTGCATGAGCGCGGTATGCGCCTGCCGGAGAGCGTGCTGCTGCAAACGGTAACCGGGGATTTTGTCGACGACGACATCTACTACGACCTGCTCGACCCGGCCGACATCGACATGGTCTGCAAGCCGGTTTC
The DNA here is from genome assembly GCF_029959775.1 of Pseudomonas sp. PS01270. NCBI lineage: Bacteria > Pseudomonadati > Pseudomonadota > Gammaproteobacteria > Pseudomonadales > Pseudomonadaceae > Pseudomonas > Pseudomonas sp. PS01270. The sequence continues at coordinate 1,949 of NZ_JASCPT010000152.1, forward strand.
CGACGCTGTGTACGTCATTCCGTGGGCAATCGAGCCGACCGCCATCGTCATCCACGACACCTTCGACAAGTTTGGCAATCCGATCGAACTGTCGCCGCGCAACGTGCTGAAGAAAGTCCTGCAGCTCTACACCGACAAGGGCTGGAAGCCGATTGTCGCGCCGGAAATGGAGTTCTACCTGACCCAGCGCTGTGAAGATCCGGACCTGCCGCTCAAAGCACCGCTTGGCCGTTCGGGCCGTGCGGAAAGCGGTCGCCAGTCATTCTCGATCGATGCCGCCAACGAATTCGATCCGTTGTTCGAAGACGTCTACGACTGGTGCGAACTGCAAGGCCTGGATCTCGACACGCTGATCCACGAAGACGGCCCGGCGCAGATGGAAATCAACTTCCGTCATGGCGATGCGCTGGATCTGGCCGACCAGATCACCGTGTTCAAGCGCACCCTGCGCGAGGCGGCGCTCAAGCACAATGTCACTGCGACGTTCATGGCCAAGCCGATCGGCGACGAGCCTGGCAGCGCCATGCACCTGCACCAGAGCGTGGTCGAGATCGCGACGGGCCAGCCGATCTTCGCCGATGCCGAGGGCAACATGAGCGAGCTGTTCCGTCATCACATCGGTGGCTTGCAGAAATACATCCCGAAAGTCCTGCCGATGTTCGCACCGAACGTCAATTCGTTCCGCCGCTTCCTGCCGGACACCTCGGCGCCGGTCAACGTCGAATGGGGCGAAGAGAACCGCACGGTCGGCCTGCGAGTGCCGACATCGGGGCCTGAATCGATGCGCGTGGAAAACCGCTTGCCCGGCGCCGACGCCAACCCGTATCTGGCGATTGCCGCAAGCCTGCTGTGCGGCTACATCGGCATGGTCGAGAAGATCGAGCCGAGCGCGGCGGTCGAAGGCCGGGCCTACGAACGGCGCAATCTGCGCCTGCCCATCACCATCGAAGAAGCCCTGACGCAGATGGAAGAGTGCCCGAAGGTCGCCGAGTACCTGGGCAGCAAGTTCGTCCGCGGTTATGTCGCGGTCAAACGCGCCGAGCATGAAAACTTCAAGCGCGTGATCAGCTCGTGGGAGCGTGAGTTCCTGCTGCTCAGCGTCTGAACGCGCAGCTGTCCCTGTGGGAGTTGTGCAGCGCCTGAGAATTTGATCGTTCCCACGCTCCCGCGTGGGAATGCATCCCGGGACGCTCTGCGTCCCATCCAAAGCCGAACGCGGAGCGTCCGTTGCGGCATTCCCACGCAGAGCGTGGGAGCGATCATTACAAGAAGAGGTGTCGAAATGCGTCTATTGAAATCCGTACTCCCGGTCGCACTGAGCGTGCTGTTCAGTGCCGTAGCCCACGCCGAGCCCCAAGTCAGCGTCTACAACTGGACCGACTACATCGGCGAAACCACCCTCGCCGACTTCCAGAGCAAGACCGGGATCAAGGTGATCTACGACGTCTTCGACTCCAACGAAACCCTTGAAGGCAAACTCCTCGCCGGTCGCACCGGATACGACGTGGTAGTGCCGTCCAACCACTTCCTCGCTCGTCAGGTAAAGGCCGGCGCGTTCATGAAACTCGATCGCTCGCAGTTACCAAACTGGAAGAACCTTGACCCGAAACTGCTTGAATTGCTCGAGAAAAATGATCCTGGCAATGAGCACTCGGTGCCCTATCTGTGGGGCACCAACGGCATCGGTTACAACGTCGACAAGGTCAAGCAAGTGCTCGGCATCGACCACATCGATTCCTGGGCCGTGCTGTTCGAACCCGAGAATCTGAAGAAGCTGAGCCAGTGCGGTGTGTCGATGATGGACTCCGCTGACGAAGTCTTCCCGGCCATCCTCAACTACATGGGCATGGACCCGCGCAGTGAAAACCCTGAAGACTACAAAAAGGCCGAAGCCAAGCTGCTGAGCATCCGCCCGTACATCACCTATTTCCATTCTTCCAAATACGTGTCGGACCTGGCCAATGGCGACATCTGCGTCGCGTTCGGTTACTCCGGCGATGTCTTCCAGGCGGCCAACCGCGCGAAGGAAGCCAAGAACGGTGTGAGTATCGCTTACGCCATCCCCAAGGAAGGCGCCAACCTGTGGTTTGATCTGCTGGCGATTCCGGCCGACGCGAGCAACGCCAAAGAGGCGCACGCCTTCATCAATTACCTGCTCGATCCGCAAGTAATCGCCAAGGTCAGCGCCACCGTCGGCTACGCCAACCCGAACCCTGCGGCCAAGCCGTTCATGGATCAGGACTTGGTCAACAATCCTGAGGTTTACCCGCCGCAGTCGGTGCTCGACAAACTCTACATTTCCTCGACCCCGCCCCAGGCGATCATGCGTCTGATGACCCGGTCGTGGAGCAAAGTGAAGTCGAACAAATGAATCAGCACAGCGCACAACACACCGGCTCTTATTACGCCGCTTCTGCGCGGGCGAGCACGCCCTACCCTGCGCTGGATGGTGATTTGCTTGCAGATGTCTGCGTAATCGGTGGCGGCTTCACTGGCGTCAACACCGCGATTGAGCTGGCCCAGCGTGGTCTGTCGGTGGTGTTGCTCGAGGCGCGACGTATCGGCTGGGGCGCCAGCGGTCGCAACGGTGGTCAGCTGATTCGCGGTATCGGCCATGAAGTCGAGGGTTTCGCCCGTTACGTTGGCCAGGACGGCGTGCGCTATCTGCAGCGCGCCGGCATCGATTCGGTGGATCTGGTGCGCCAGCGCATCACTGAAAACGCCATCGACTGTGATCTGCGCTGGGGCTTTTGCGAACTGGCCAACACCGCCGCGCAATTCGCCGCGTTCAAGCAGGAACAGGCCAGTCTCGCCGAACTCGACTATGCCCACGCAACCAGGCTGGTCGGGCCGGAGCAGATCCGTCAGCAAGTGGTCGACGCCGGAGTGTACGCCGGCGGATTGATCGACATGGGTTCGGGCCATTTGCATCCGCTGGATCTGGTCCAGGGCGAAGCGCGTCTCGCGGCATCGCTAGGCGCGCGTATCTTTGAGCAAAGTCCGGTGCTGGAAATTCTCCATGGCCCGACCGTCGAGGTACGCTGCGCCACGGGTTCAGTGCGCGCCGGCAGCCTGGTGCTCGGCTGCAACGCGCATCTGGATGAACTGGAACCCAAACTCAGCGGCAAAGTGCTGCCCGCCGGCAGTTACATCATCGCCACCGAGCCGTTGGACGAAAGCCGCGCCGCCCAGTTGATTCCGCAGAACCTGGCGCTGTGCGATCAAAAGGTCGGACTCGATTATTACCGAATCTCGGCTGATCGACGGCTGCTGTTCGGCGGCGCTTGTCATTATTCCGGGCGCGATCCGGCGGACATTGCCGCCTATATGCGGCCGAAAATGCTCAAGGTGTTCCCGCAACTGGCCGACGTGCACATCGACTACCAATGGGGCGGCAAGATCGGCATTACCGCCAATCGCTTCCCCCAGGTTGGCCGACTCAAACAGCACCCGAACGTGTTTTACGCGCAGGGCTATTCCGGTCATGGCCTCAACGTCACCCACTGGTGCGCGAAGCTGTTGGGCGAAGCCATTCATGCCGGGCACAGCCAGGGCATGGACGTGTTCAGCGGCGTGCCGCACATGACCTTCCCCGGTGGCCCGGCCTTGCGTTCGCCGCTGCTGGCGCTGGGCATGTTCTGGTATCGCCTGCGCGAAATGCTCGGCTGAGCCCGCCACGACTCTGGCTCCTGTAGGAGCTGCCGAAGGCTGCGATCTTGGGACGCAGAGCGTCCCGGGCTGCATTCCCACGCAGAGCATGGGAACGATCAGGTCGCAACCTTCGGCAACTCCTTGCACCGCAATCGCGTCCCACGCCAGCTATACACATTTGCTCTATCGCCAAGCACTTCTATATTGATGAAGTGCTTTTGCGTTCCTGACGCTCAGGGCCCGATTAATTGAGGAGGACATGGATGAAGTCGTCAGCCAGCGATGAGCCGCGAGCACCCGGTCAAGCGCCGATCAAAACCCGCCGTTTCGCTATTTCACTGGTATGGATCGTACCGATTGTGGCGGTGCTGGTCGGGATTTCGCTGGTGATTCACAACATCCTTCAGGAAGGCCCGGTCATCACCGTCACCTTCAAGACCGGCGATGGTCTGACCGCAAACAAAACCGAAGTCCGGTACCGCAACGTGGTCATCGGCCATGTCTCCGACGTCGAACTGGCCAACGACCATAAACACGTCAACGCCACGATCAAACTGGCCAAGCAGGCCGAAGCCTTTACCCGCGAGGACTCGCAGTTCTGGGTGGTGCGTCCACGCATCGGCGCCGGCGGTGTATCGGGCATCGATACGCTGCTGTCGGGGGATTACATCGGCGCCGACATTGGCCAGGCCAATACCCGCTCAAAAAACTTCAAAGGTCTGGAGAACCCGCCGCCGATCACCTACGGCGAACCGGGCAAACGCTTTACGCTGCACACCGCGGACCTTGGCTCGCTGGACATCGGCTCCCCCGTTTATTACCGCAAGATTCCGGTTGGCCAGGTCGTGTCCTACGCGCTGGACCCGGACGGCAAAGGCGTCAATATCGAAGTATTCGTGCATTCGCCGAACGACGCCTACGTCACCGAAAACACCCGCTTCTGGAACGCCAGTGGCATCGACATCAATGTCGGCGCCAACGGTTTCGCGGTGAAAACCGAGTCGCTGTCGACCCTGCTGGTCGGCGGCATCGCTTTCCGTGCCCCGGATTACAGCCCCGACGATAAACCGGCCAGCGACGACAAGAGTTTCGAGCTGTTTGCCAACCAGACCGCCGCCCTCGCCCCGCCCGACGGCAAGGCGCAATACCTGGCGCTGCGGTTTGATCAGGCCTTGCGCGGCCTCAAGGTGGATGCGCCCGTCGAGTTTCTCGGTATTGAAATCGGCCGGGTGGTGGCGGTCAATCTCGACTTCGACGAGATCAAACGCACCTTTCCGGTGAATGTCGGCATCGTCATTTATCCGCAGCGACTCGGCCGTGCCCACGCGAAGATTCTCAAGACCTACCATGGCGACGAAAACGACGAGGCCACCGGCGCGCGCCTGATCGGCACGTTCATTGAAAATGGCCTGCGCGCCCAGGCCCGCAATGGCAACCTGCTCACCGGTCAGTTGTATATCTCGCTGGATTTCTACCCCAAAGCGCCGAAAGTCGCGTTCGACCCCAAGGCACGGCCGGTCACCATTCCGACCGTCCCCGGCAGCCTCGAACAGTTGCAGGAAAAACTCGAGGCGATGGTCAACAAGATCAACGCATTGCCTGTTGAACGCATCGCCAGCAACCTCGACGGCAATCTGGTCGAGCTGCGCAAGGGCCTGAAGCAGTTCAACGCCAGGACTCTGCCGGGGGTACAGAGCACCCTCGCCGACGTCAGCAAGACCTTGCAGTCCGCCAATGCGACTCTCGCCGAGGACTCACCGCAACGTGAGCAGTTGACCGAAACCCTCGACGAGCTCGGGCGCATGTCGCGCTCGTTGCGAGAGCTGTCGGATTACCTCGGTCGCCACCCTGAGTCGCTGATTCGCGGGCGTCCCGACAACGCCGCGCCGCTGGACCTTAAAGGACCGCCACGCAATTGAGCACAGGAGCTGCATCCATGGCTTTACCGTTGAAGATCACCGTGCTCGCTGCCTTCGTGCTGCTGACTGCGTGCCGAAGCGACCCGATCAGCTTTCACACACTGACTCCGGCGCAACCGGGTGCCAGCCGCAACGGCGCCGACATCGCCATCGAAAGCATCAGCGTGCCGCCACAGGTCGATCGCGCGCAGATCGTCATTCGCCAGGGCAACAGCGGCGTGGCGATTCTGGAAACCGATTGGTGGAGCGCCACTCTTGCCGATGAGTTGCGCGGCGCGCTGATCGACCAATTGAGCAGCGGTGTCGGCCAGCAGCGCGCCTCGGTGCGTATCGACGTGCAGCGCTTCGATTCGATTCCCGGCCAGTACGCCTTGATCGACGTGAAATGGCGAGTGCGCCCGCTGGGTGCGGCGGACGCGGCGCTACTGACCTGTCGCTCGGTGTTGCAGACGCCTTCAGGGCCAAGCATCGAAGAGCTGGTGACTGCGCAACAGAACAACGTCAAACGGCTTGCTGCACAAATCACTCAGGCTGCGACGGCCGCGCGCAATTGCCCTTCATCGGGCTAATCGCGTCACAAATCGAAGCGATCCACTGCCCGCCGGCGCTCGTTGTCATCGCGCACATCGTAGTTGGCGGTCGTCTGGATATTGCTGTGATGCGCGAGTTTCTGCGCGATCGACAGGTCGTGCTCTTCGATCACCCGGGTGATGAACGAACGCCGAAAATCGTGGGGCATGATTTTCACCCCGACCTGCGTACCGCGCTGGCGGGCGATGTAGTAGATCGCGTGTTTGGTGATGCGCTCGCGGGTGATGTGGCTGCCCCGGCGAATGCGATTGAACAGGAATGCATCGTCGCTCTCGCCTTCCTTGAGCTGTGAACGACGCAGTTCCAGCCAGGCATCGAGCTTGGCAAAGGCCCAGGCCGGCGCGTACTTGATCAGCTGTTTGTTGCCCTTGCCGGTAACGGTCAGGCTGCGTTCGTTGAAGTCGACTTGACTCAGATCCAGATCCACCGATTCCGACTTGCGCATGCCGGTGCCGTACAGCAGCGCTATCACCGCCGCATCACGCAAGCCCTGCGGGCGTGGGTCGGCAGCGCAGACTTCCATCAGTTCGTGAATCAGCGTGCGCTTGAGGTTGCGCCCCTGGGACAGCCGTGTGCCGGCTATGCCCTTGACCGAACGCATCTTCAGCAGGTGATCCTGGCTGATCAGGCTCATGCGCCACGCCTCGTTCATCACCCCGCGCACGGCATTGACGTACAGCGACGAGGTGTTCGGTGCATAACCGTCGGCACGCAAAGCGGCGACCAGCGCCACCACGTCTTCCGGTTGCAGGCCGTGCCACGGGATCTCTTCGATATCGACGTCCTCGAAACCGAGGCGGTCAGCGGCATCTTGCAGCACATAGCGCATGGTCAACTGGCTGGAAGGTGCCAGTCGCGCCAGGTAAATGGTCAGCGGATTGCTGGTGGACGGTGCAGGTTGGGTACTCGACAAATCACTCAAACGAAACGGCCTTGAAATAAAAAACGATTCAACAAAAACAATAAATGCATGAAATGAAACGCAAAAAAACGGCGTAACTCAAAGACGGGGGTTGCCGCGAAAGGCCGACAACCTGCCGCTCGAGGCGGTAAAAGTCAATCGGGCATTCCCCGAACGGTCTGTTTGCGGCTTTATCAGCACGGTAGGCGAACTGAAACATCGCGCTCTTATGTTCAATGCAGGGACTGCGAACAGGAGTGCGGCATGAAGATCACGGTATTTGGCAGTGGTTATGTCGGTCTGGTGCAGGCGGCGGTGCTGGCTGAGGTCGGTCACGACGTGGTGTGCATGGATGTCGACGCGCAGAAGATCGAGCAATTGGGCCAGGGGCACGTCAGTATTTACGAGCCGGGGCTGGCCAGCCTGGTGCGCGAGGGCCTGGACTCGAAACGCCTGCAATTCACCACTGATGAGCGACTCGCAGTGTTGCATGGGCGGGTGGCGTTCATCGCGGTGGGCACTCCGTCACGGGAGGACGGTTCGGCGGACCTGCGCTACGTGTTGTCGGTCGGCGACGCGATTGCCCGACACCGTGAGCAGCCGTTGATCGTCGTGGAAAAATCCACGGTGCCGGTGGGCACGGGCGACGCTTTGCGCAGCCACATCGAAAAGGCCCTGATCAAGATTGGGCGCCTGCTGCAGTTCGATATTGTCTCCAACCCGGAATTTCTCAAGGAAGGTTCAGCGGTTGCTGATTGCCGGCGGCCGGATCGTATCGTCGTTGGTTGCGAAGGCGCTGAAGTGCGCGATGTGATGCGCGATCTGTACGCGCCGTTCAACCGCAACCATGACCGCATCCTGTTCATGGACCTGCGCAGCGCCGAGCTGACCAAATACGCCGCCAACTGCATGCTCGCGACCAAGATCAGCTTCATCAACCAGATCGCCGAACTCGCCGAGCACCTCGGCGCAGATATCGAATCAGTGCGCCAGGGCATCGGTGCCGATACGCGGATTGGCTATCACTTCATCTATCCGGGTTGCGGCTACGGCGGTTCGTGTTTTCCCAAGGACATGCGCGCGTTGATTCACAGTGCCGAACAGGCGCATTGCTCCAGTGATCTGCTGCAAGCGGTAGAAGCGATCAACCAGCGCCAGAAACACAAACTGTTTGAACGCATCAACGCCTTCTACCGTGGTGACTTGCGCGGCAGGACCTTTGCCTTGTGGGGCCTGGCTTTCAAGCCCAACACCGACGACATGCGCGACGCGCCGAGCCGGGTTCTGCTCGAAGATTTATGGGCTGCCGGGGCCAGCGTGCGCGCGTTTGATCCGGAGGCCATGGTGGAAACCCAGAATCTCTATCCAAACGAATCAAAACTGATGCTGATGGGCACGCCGGAATCGGTACTGGGCGGCGCCGATGCGCTGATCATCTGCACCGAATGGCAACAGTTCAAGGCCCCGGATTTCGAGCTGATCAAACAGCGCCTCAACAGCCCGGTCATCTTCGACGGCCGCAACCTGTACGACGCCGGGCGCCTGGCGCGCAATGGTTTCCAGTATTTCCCGATGGGGCGCGGTGAATCGTGCAAGTTGCCGATCACCTTGCGGCAGAGGCCGGCAGCGTCTGATGTAGCCTGAATTGACCTTGTGGGAGCGAGCCTGCTCGCGAATACGGTATGACAGCGACATCGCAGGTGACTGAACCGCCGCCTTCGCGAGCAAGCTCGCTCCCACACTGGATTTGCGGTGGTCAGCGATAATCGTTTGTACACAACCCCTTGTAGGAGTGAGCCTGCTCGCGATAGCGGTGTACCATTCGACACATTCAGAGACTGATCCACCGC